>DATBBO010000620.1:0-7007 GCA_036270995.1 Dongiaceae bacterium
CCCGGAGCTCGCGCATTCCTCGATGCTTGCCAGCAGATTGCGGCGGGCGGCTTCTACGGGCGCGGTTTGGACCGCAAAATCCTCCAGCGCGAAGCTGCCGCCGAGGGGCACCTCCCGATTGCCCGGGCGCAGCGTGAAATCGACCGAGGAGACGAGGCTTATGCCCGCCTCATGGAGGGCCGCCGCATTGTACAAAAGCAAGCGCTGGATCGTCGATGATCCGCATTTGGGGGCGCCGGCATGGATGATGACGCGAAAGGTCATTCTTTCAGAACTCTTTGCCGGGGCCGTTCAGCTGTTCCTCAGACGACGAAGCGGATCGCCCGCAGCACCTCGAAATAGCTCCGTGTCTCGAAGCGCACGGTCTGCGGCACTGTCCTGGTCATGCCCGGATACCAGGAGGCGCCGTAGGCATCGACCGGATTGCCATAGGTGATCTCGAGGGTGAAGGCCTCGGGCAGTGTGATGCGGCAGGGGGCGAGATCGCGGGCAAGGGCTGTGTGCACGCCCTCCTTGATCAGGGCCTGGGCGCGGCGCGGGACGATGCTGATGGTGGAGGGGCCTATGCCCTCGCTGACCGCAACGGTCGCGATGTTCGAATTGAGGGCGACCGCGTCGCGGCAGATGCCCTTGTCGCCGGAGACGAAGGCGACCGGTACCTTGAACATCGCGGCGGCGAGGCTGTGCATCACCAGCTCGGAAGCGGTCTCCCCGTTGATCGCGAGACGATGCACCTTCAGGGCAAGCGTATGGGCGAGGGGATTGCCGTCGCTCCCGGCCTTGGAATGATAGCCCAAGAACATGATCGCATCGAAGCTTTCGTCCAGCTCCTGCACCATGCAGAGGGGATGGCCGCTCCAGGCGCGGATGAGGCGCACGCAGTCCGGCAGCCTTGCGGCAATTATATTGCGGCCGCTGCCGTGGGCGTCCTTGATGACGATCTCGGTCGCCCCGGCGGCGATCGCGCCTTCGCAGGCCGCGACCACCTCGGCGGTCATCGCCTCGCGGAACTCGGGATATGCGGCATGCTCCTTGCGTGCTTCCTCCCAATTGGTGATGCCGGCGACACCTTCGATGTCGGCGCTGATGTAGATTTTCATCTGGCGATCTGAGGCCTGCTGTCCGCTCAGGGGATGATCTCGAAGAGCCCGGCGGCCCCCATGCCGCCGCCGATGCACATGGTGACAACCCCGAGCTTCGCCTTGGCCCGGCGACCCTCGATCAGGAGATGGCCCGCAAGCCTCGCGCCGGTCATGCCATAGGGATGGCCGACGGCAATCGCGCCGCCATTGACGTTGAGGCGCTCCGGCGGAATGCCGAGCTTGTCGCGACAATAGAGGACCTGGACGGCGAAGGCCTCGTTCAGCTCCCAGAGATCGATATCCTCGACCTTGAGACCGTGATGCTTCAGCAGCTTCGGCACGGCGAAGACGGGACCGATGCCCATCTCGTCCGGCTCGCAGCCTGCGACGGCGAAGCCGCGGAAGATGCCGAGCGGCTTCAGATTGCGCTTCTCCGCCTCCTTCAGCTCCATGAGCACGCTGGCTGACGCCCCGTCGGAAAGCTGGCAGGCATTGCCGGCGGTGATGACGAAACCCTCGCCCATCACCGGCTTCAGAGAGGCGAGCTTCTCCAGCGTGGTGTCGGCGCGCGGACCCTCATCGCCCTCCAGTGTCACCGTCTCCCGCGATTTTTCACCGGTCTTGCGATCGACGACCTCCTTCACGACCGTCATGGGAACGATCTCGTCGGCGAAGGCCCGGCGCTGCTGGGCGGCGACATTGCGGCGCTGGCTCTCGAGGGCGAACTCGTCCTGGCGGTCGCGGGCGACGCCATAGCGCTTGGCCACCGTCTCGGCCGTATCGATCATGCTCATCCAGACCTCGGGCTTGTGCGCCTGGAGCCACTCCTCGGTCTCGAAGCTCTCGCCTTCCAGGCTCTGGACCAGGCTGATGGATTCGACACCGCCTCCCACCGTGACCTTGGCGCCCTCGTTCTGCACGCGATAGGCGGCGAGCGCGATGGCCTGGAGCCCCGAGGAGCATTGCCGGTCGATGGTCGTGCCGCTGGTGGTCACCGGCAGGCCGGCGCGCAGCGCCGCCAGACGTGCGATGTTGTAGCCGGTCGCCCCTTCGGGCATGGCGCAACCCATCACCACATCGTCGACCTCGGCGGGGTCGACCGCGGCGCGGGCCACGGCATGCTGGACCGCATGGCCCGCCAGGGTGGCGCCATGGGTCAGGTTGAAGGCGCCGCGATAGGCCTTGCCGATGGGCGTGCGGGCGGTCGAGACGATGGCGATGTCGGCCATGGGATTCTCCTTGGGGTCTGGTCTCAGTCTGCGGCGAATTTGCGCCCGTCGCGGGCGAGTTCCAGCAGCAGCTTCGAAGGCTGCCACCAATAGCCCTGGGCGTCGTGAAAACGCTGGACGGCGGCGGCGACGACGCCCGTGCCGACCTCATCGGCATACTGCATGGGTCCGCCGCGCCAGCTCGGAAAGCCGAAGCCGTACACTGCCGCCACGTCGATATCGGAGGCGCGGATGGCGATGTCCTCTTCGATCTCCTTGGCGCCCTCGTTGATCACGGCATAGATGCAGCGCGCGACGATCTCTTCCGGCTCGATCTTGCGCGGTGCGAAGCCCTTCCCTCGGCGATTGGCGGCGATGACCTCTTCGATGGCCGGATCCGGTGTGCCGGACCGGGCATTGGCGCCGTAGCGATACCAGCCGGCGCCGCTCTTCTGGCCGAGCCGGCCGAGCGCGACGATATCGTCCTCGATGGTCGAATATCGCACCCCCTGGGGCAGCTTCAGGCGCTGGCGCTTGCGGATGAGCTGGCCGACATCGAGGCCGACGAGATCGGCGACCGCGAATGGGCCCATGGGCATGCCGAACTCGTAGAGCACCTTGTCGACCTCATAGGGGCTGGCACCCTCCTCGACCAGGAACTCGGCCTCGCGCCAATAGGTGTCGAAGGCCCGGTTGGCAACGAAGCCGTCGCAAACCCTGGCCACCACTGGCTGCTTGGCGATGGCCTTGGCCACCGCGAGCGCGGTCGCCAGCACATCGGCGCCGGTCTTCTCGCCGCGGACGATCTCCAGCAGCTTCATGATGTTGGCCGGACTGAAGAAATGCATGCCCACGACATCGGCGGGACGCTTGGTGGCCGCAGCGATCTCGTCGATATCGAGATTGGAGGTGTTGGAGGCGAGCACGGCACCCGCGGATGCGGCCCGGTCAAGCTCGGTGAAGACCTTCTTCTTGAGATCCATATCCTCGAACACCGCCTCGACGACGAGATCGGCGCCCGCTACCTCCGCCAGGCTCGTCGCGCCGGTGATGCGGGCGATGCGGGCCTGGGCCTCAGCCTCAGACATGCGGCCCTTGGCGAGCCCCGCCTCGATCTCCTTGCGGCAATAGGCCAGCGCCTTGTCGCGGGCCTCGGGGTTGGCCTCGATCAGCCGCACCGGGAAACCGCGATCGGCGAAGGCGAGGGTGATGCCCCGGCCCATGGTGCCGCCGCCCACGACCGCGACGCGGGCGATCTCGCGCCCGGCCGTACCCTTGGGCAGATCGGGAACCCGGCGCGCCTCGCGCTCGGCGAAGAACATGTGGCTGAGGGCCCGGTGCTCGGGGGTCTGCACGCAGGCATCGAAGATGGCGATCTCCGCCTTGAAGCCCTCATCGAAGGGCATGGAGAGCGCGTTCTCGATGGCGTCGATCGCGCGCTGGCGCGCCTGGAAACCGCGGAAGCGCCGGCGCGCGGTCTCGCGGGCCTTGGCGAAGATCTCCGGATTGGCTCGCGCCGCCTCGATCTCGGCGTTCCGGTTGCGCGCCCGGGGCAAGTCTTCCGGCCTGATCCCCTTGGCGAGGATCTCCCGGGCGAAGCCCATGGCCGCCGCCTCGATATCGCCCTCGGTGATGCGGTCGATGACGCCGAGCTTGAGCGCTTCCTCGGTGCCGAAGACCCGGGCCGTCGAGATGATGTCGAGGGCCGCCTCGAATCCGGCGACCCGGGAGAAGCGCTGGGTGCCGCCGCCGCCGGGGATGATGCCGAGCCCGACCTCGGGGAAGGCGAAGACGACCGCCTTGTCAGCGAGGCGGTATTGACAGGCCAGCGCCACCTCCAGCCCGCCGCCGAAGGCCCGGGTATGGATCGCCGCGATGATCGGCTTCTCGGAGAGATCGAGCCCGCGGTCGAAATCGAGCCAGCTCGGCGGCTGCTCCGCCTGGCCGAACTCGGTGATGTCGGCGCCGGAGAAGAAGCTCGACCCCCGGCAGATCAGGATGCCGGCCTTGATGGCCGGGTCGCGGGCGATCTCTGCCAGCCCCGCATGGAGCCCGGCCTTGACCGACTGGCCGATGGCGTTGACCGGCGGGTTGTCGGTCCACAGAAGCGCGATCTCGCCGCGTCGCTCGAGGGACACCGTCTTCGACAGCTGAGTCACGATTGGCTCCTCCCGGTTTCGTCGGCGCCGCTCAGGGGTGCGATCCTTGCAAAGCGCGGTAGCGCTCGTCGAGCTTGCCCTGGTCGGCGAAGGTGAGCGCCATCATGGCCAGCCGCTTGAAGTGGTGGCCGACATCGAGGTCGTCGGTCATGCCCATGCCGCCATGGATCTGCACCGCCTCCTGCCCCACGAAGCGCGCGGCCTTGTCGACATAGAGCTTGGTCAGGACCGCATCGCGCGGATCGACCAGGCTCGTCAGCCCCGTGATGCGTGCGAGGGCCGCCTGGACGCGCGAGGCCGAGCTCTCCGCGGCCGCGAACATATCGACCATCCGGTGCTGGAGCGCCTGGAAGGAGCCGAGGGTCTGGCCAAACTGCTCGCGGGTCTTGGCATAGGCGACGGTGCTCTCCTGGAGCTTGCGCATTGCGCCGACCGCCTCGGCGCATTGGGCAAGGATGGCGAGATCGACCGCGCGCTGCAGCAGCTCCAGGCCCTTGCCAGGCTCCCCCAGCACATCCGATTCCTCCGCCTCGAGCTCGCGGAGCTCGAGCTCGGCGGCGCGTCCGCCATCGGCGGTGGCATGGGAGCGGAGGGTCATGCCCTTGCGCTCGGCCTCGACCAGGAAAAGGGTGATGCCGTGGCCCTCGCGCGCCTCGCCGGCGCTGCGCGCGGGAAGCACGATCCAATCAGCCGCGGCGGCATAGGGTACGCCCCGCTTGGCGCCCGAGAGAAGGTAGCCCTTCCCGCGGCGCTCCGCCCGCGTTTCGACATGATTCAAGTCGTAGCGCCCGCGGGGCTCGGTCAGCGCAACGCTCACGATCGCTTCGCCCCCGGCGATCTTCCCCAGAAGTGCCTGCGCCTGGGGGCTTCCGGCGGCGAGCAGCGGGGCCGCCAGGGGCACAGTGGAGAGGAAAGGACTCGTGAAGAGGGCGCGCCCGAAAGCCTCCATGGCGATCATCAGCTCAAGCCCGCCGCCGCCCGCACCTCCCACCTCCTCGGGCAAGAAGGCGCCGAGGGCGCCGATCTCCGCCAGGCCCTTCCAGGCTTTCAGGCTGAAGCCGGGATCCTCGGCCCCGTGGCGTTGGCGCTCGCGGACCGACCAGTTCTCCTCCAGCCAGCGCGCCAGGCTTTCGCGGAAGATCCGCTGGTCCTCGCCGAGAAAGAAGCTCTGCTGCATCGTCATATCCTCAGAGGCCCAGCACGGCCTTGGCCACGATATTGCGCTGGATCTCGTTGGAGCCGCCATAGATCGAGATCTTGCGGAAATTGAAGTAGTGCCGCGTCGCCCAGGCGGCGAAGCTTCGCGTCTCGTCGGGTGTGCTCGAGGGCAAGTCGGTCCCCGTCTCCTGCGCGAAGGGCCCGGCGACCCGCATGGTGAGCTCCGTCAGCCGCTGGCGGATGAGGGTGCCCTGGATCTTCAGGATCGAGGATTCCGGCCCCAGCTCGCCGTTCGACTGAGGATCGAACAGGAAGCGATACTCGGTCGCCTCCAGGGCATCGAGATCCGCCTCGACTTCGGCGATCTCCTTGAGAAGCGTCGGCTCCAGGAGCAGCGGCTCGTTGCCGCGGATCTCGGCCCCGGCGAGTGCCTTCAGCCGGCCAAGACAGGCGCGGGACGCGCCGACCTCGGCAATCCCGAGCCGCTCCAGGGTGAGCAGATATTTGGCGATGCTCCAGCCCTGGTTCTCATCGCCGATCAGGTTCTCCGCCGGCACCTCGACATCCTCGAAGGTGCACTGGGCCACCCGCTCGACGCCGTCGAGGAGCAGGATGGGCCGGAGCGACAGGCCTTTGGAGGCCAGCGGGAGCACCAGCACGCTGATGCCCTGCTGCTTGCGGCCGGAGGAATCGGTGCGGAACAGGCCAAACATCATGTCGGATTCGTAGACGGCGGTCTGCCAGATCTTGGCGCCGTTGATGACGTAGCGGTCGCCCCTGCGCACCGCGCGGCATTTGAGCGAGGCGAGGTCGGAGCCCGAGCCGGGTTCGGAGAAGCCCTGGCACCAATGATCCTCGCCGGAGAGCACCCGCGGCAGGAAGCGGGCGTTCTGCGCCGGCGTGCCGTAGCGGATGAAGAGCGGCCCCACCATGTCGATATTGAAGATCAGGGGACCCGGCGCCCAGGCGGCGACCCGCTCCTGCTCGAAGATGTATTGCCGCTTCAGGCTCCAGCCGGTGCCGCCATGCTCCTTCGGCCAGGTCGGCGCCGCCCAGCCCTTGGCCAGCAGGACCTTGTGCCAGCGATCCGCCAGCTCGCGGCCGATGGGCAAGCCCGTCATCATCGTCCGCCGGATCTCCTCGGGCAGGTTCTCCCGGAAGAAGGCGCGGATCTCGTGGCGGAAGGCGCGGTCGTCGGTCGTGTCGAAGGCTTCCATCCTGGCCTCTAGCTTTCCTTGGCTGCCGCGCGCGGCAGCACCAGCGCATCGACCGCCACGATGCCGTCGGCACCGGCGATCAGGGGATTGACGTCGAGCTCGCCGATCAGATCACCCAAGCTGGCGGCGAGCAACGAGAAGCGGGCGATTGCCGTGGCAAGCTTCTCGAGATCGGCGGCCGGC
>DATBBO010000621.1:0-2950 GCA_036270995.1 Dongiaceae bacterium
CAACTTCCGGGAGGCCGAGCGCAAATGGCAGGCGGCCTGGGCCGAGCGACGCTGCTTCGAGGCTGCGGTCGATGACACGCGGCCGAAATACTACGTCATGGAAATGTTCCCCTATCCCTCGGGGCGCATCCATATGGGCCACGTGCGCAACTACACCCTGGGCGACGTCATCGCCCGCTTCAAGCGCGCCCGCGGATTCAATGTCCTGCACCCCATGGGCTGGGATGCCTTCGGCCTGCCGGCGGAGAATGCCGCCATGGAGAAGAAGGTCCATCCCGCCACCTGGACCTACGACAACATCGCCACCATGCGCGCCCAGCTCCAATCGATGGGCCTCTCCCTCGACTGGAGCCGCGAGATCGCGACCTGCCATCCGGAATATTATCGCCACGAGCAGGCGATGTTCCTCGACATGCTGGAGGCCGGTCTCGTCTACCGCAAGGAGGCGAGCGTCAACTGGGATCCCGTCGACCAGACGGTGCTGGCCAACGAGCAGGTGATCGACGGCAGGGGCTGGCGCACCGGCGCCGTGGTCGAGCGGCGCAAGCTCGCCCAGTGGTTCTTCCGCATCACCGCCTATGCGGAGGAGCTGCGCCTGGCGCTGGAGGGCCTCGAGCGCTGGCCGGCCAAGGTTCGGCTGATGCAGGAGAACTGGATCGGACGTTCCGAGGGCGCGCGGGCTCTATTCCCGCTGGCCGGCCGCCCCGATTCCATCGAGATCTTCACCACCCGGCCGGACACCCTCTTCGGCGCGTCCTTCGTCGCCCTGGCGGCGGATCATCCGCTCGCCCTCGAGCTTGCCGCCGGCGATCCGGCGCTCACCGCCTTCATCGAGGAGTGCCGCAAAACAGCGACGTCGGCGGAAGCGCTGGAGACCCTGGAGAAGAAGGGCCATCGCACGAAGCTCGAGGTGGTCCATCCCTTCGATCCGAACTGGAAGCTGCCGGTCTATGTGGCGAATTTCGTGCTGATGGAATACGGCGCCGGCGCCATCTTCGGCTGTCCTGCGCATGACCAGCGCGATCTGGACTTCGCCCGCAAATACGGCCTGCCGGTGAAGCCCGTGGTGATCCCGCCGGGCGCCGATCCGGCCGGCTTCCGCATCGACGACGTCGCCTATGTCGGCGATGGCCGCCTCGCCAATTCCGCGTTCCTCGACGGGCTCGATGTGCCGGCGGCGATCGACCGTGCGATCCGGCGGCTCGAGGAAATCGGTGCCGGCGAGCGCATGGTGCATTACCGCCTGCGCGACTGGCTGGTTTCGCGCCAGCGCTACTGGGGCTGCCCGATCCCCGTCATCCATTGCGAAGCCTGCGGCATCGTGCCCGTGCCGAAGAGCGATCTGCCGGTGCGCCTGCCTGAGGACGTGACCTTCGACAGGCCGGGCAATCCGCTGGAACATCATCCGAGCTGGAAGCATGTAAGCTGTCCCCGCTGCGGCGGGGCGGCGCGGCGGGAGACCGACACCTTCGACACCTTCGTCGATTCCTCCTGGTATTTCGCCCGCTACTGCTCACCCCGCGCTGACAAGCCCGTCGAAGCGGCGGCGGCGCGCTACTGGCTGCCGGTCGACCAGTATGTCGGCGGCGTCGAGCATGCGATCCTGCACCTGCTCTATTCGCGCTTCTTCACCCGCGCCATGAGGCGCATCGGCCTGCTCGAATTCGACGAGCCCTTCGCCGGCCTCTTCACCCAGGGCATGGTCTGCCACGAGACCTATCGGGACGGCGAAGGCAACTGGCTGCTGCCCGAGGAGGTCACCAAGGCCGCCGACGGAAGGCTCGTCACGGTCGCCGATGGCGGGCCGGTCGAGGTCGGCCGCTCGGAGAAGATGAGCAAGTCGAAGAAGAACGTCGTCGATCCCTCCGAGATCATCCAGACCTACGGGGCCGACACGGCGCGCTGGTTCATGCTCTCGGACAGCCCGCCGGAGCGCGATCTCGAATGGACCGAGGCGGGGGTCGAGGGCGCCTGGCGCTTCACCCAGCGCCTGTGGCGCATGGTGGAGGGCGCACTCGAGGACCTGGGGCTTCGCAATGCGCGTCCCGGAGAAAGCGTCAATGGCGAGAACCTGGAGGCCGAGGGGGCCTCGATGAAGCTGCGCCGGGCAACCCACAAGACGATCGCCGGCGTGACGGAGGATATCGAGCGCTTCCGCTTCAACCGGGCCGTGGCGCGAATCTACGAGCTCGCCAACACGATCGACGAACTGGCGCCGAGCGCCAGCGCCCACGTTCGGCGCGAGACGCTGGAGAGCCTGGTACGGCTCCTCGCGCCGATGATGCCCCATCTGGCGGAAGAGCTCTGGCATCGCCTCGGCCATGGCGGCCTGCTCGCCGACCAGCCCTGGCCCGAGGCCGATCCGGCGCTGGTCATCGACGATTCGGTCACCATCGCCGTGCAGGTCAACGGCAAGCTGCGCTCGACGATCTCGCTGCCGCGCGACTGTCCGCGGGAGGTGGCTGAGCAGGCGGCGCTTGCTGATGAAAATGTCGCGCGCGCCCGGGCCGGCAAGCCCGTGCGCAAGGTGATCGTGGTCCCCAACAGGATCATCAATGTTGTGGTCTAGGCTTCGGCGCCGGGGACTGCGGCGCACCCATCTTGCTCTCCTCGCCTTGCTGGCGCTGACCTCGCCGCTCGCCGGCTGCGGCTGGGAGCCGCTCTACGGCCAAAGCCAGGCCCTGGACGGCGTGGGCGGCGATGCGGGGCCGCGGCTGGCGCAGGTCCATATCCAGCCCATCGCCGATAGGACCGGCCAGCAGCTCTACAACAACCTGCGGGACCGGATGAATCCTCAGGGCGTGCCTCCCGATCCGAACTATGACCTCATCGTCACTCTGAGCCAGATCTCCTCCCAGCAGCTCGTCAGCGTGAACCAGACGGCGACGCGCATCGATACCACCTTCACGGCGACCTACAACCTCTACCGGCGTGACAATCCGGGCGTTTC
>DATBBO010000622.1:0-5873 GCA_036270995.1 Dongiaceae bacterium
GTCTTCACCCGCACCAAGCATGGCGCCAACAAGCTGGTGCGCCAGCTCGCCGAGAGCCGCATCGGCGCCGATGCCATTCATGGCGACAAGACTCAGGGCGCGCGCCAGCGGGCGTTGGCGGATTTCCGCAGCGGACGCACCCGCGTGTTGGTGGCGACCGACATCGCGGCCCGTGGCATCGATGTCGACGGCATCACCCATGTGATCAACTATGAGATCCCCAACATGCCGGAGAGCTATGTCCACCGCATCGGGCGCACCGCGCGCGCCGGCGCCAGCGGCACGGCGCTCTCGTTCTGCGGCCCCGAAGAGCGCGGCTATCTTCGCGACATCGAGCGGCTGACCCGCCGGACGCTGACGGTGGTGACGGACCATCCCTTCGTTGCCGCACCCGGGCTTCCGGCCAATGACGTCGAGGCGCCGCGGGAAGCGCCTCGCGGCAAGCAGGGCAGGGGTGGGCGCAACTTCCGCGGTCAGCGCCGGGGCCGGCGCCCGAACGGCGGTCATGGAGGCGCCCCCCGCCACGGCCAGCGGGCCGCCTGATCCAGGTCAATGCGGCAGGAGGGCCGCTCAGGCTCTCCTGCGGCATGACCATCGACCCCCGCGCCCGGCGGGAGCGCCAAGTCCCGCGCTACACCAGCTATCCGACGGCGCCGCAGTTCCATGCCGGCATCGGCGCCGAGACCTATCGGCGCTGGCTCGGCGCGCTCGATCCGGCGGCGCCGGTCTCCCTCTATCTCCACGTCCCCTTCTGCCGGCGGCTCTGCTGGTATTGTGGCTGCAACACGCATGTCGCCTCGCGCTACCGGCTCGTGGCGACCTATCGCGATTTTCTGCTGGCGGAGATCGATCACGTCGCCGCAGCCCTGTCCGCGCGCCTGAAGGCGAGCCGGATCCACTGGGGTGGCGGCACGCCGACAATCCTCTCGCCGGAGGATTTCCTCGCCCTCCATGCTAGGCTGAGACTCCATTTCGACATCGGCCCCGAGAGCGAGATCGCTATCGAGATCGATCCGCGGGTGCTGGAGAAGTCCATGGTGGCGGCGTTAGCCGAGGCGGGAGTCCGGCGGGCGAGCCTCGGCGTGCAGGATTTCGATCCCGGGGTCCAGCGCGCGATCAACCGCTGGCAGCCCTACGAGAGAACGGCCGCCGCGGCCGATGCGCTGCGGGCGGCGGGGATCGGCAATATCAACCTCGACCTCATCTACGGCCTGCCGCATCAGACCCTGGCGAGCCTTCTCCATACCATCGACCTTGCCATTGGCCTCGAGCCGCAGCGCATCGCCCTCTTCGGCTACGCCCATGTGCCGTGGCTGAAGCCCCATCAGCGGCTTCTGCCTGCGGCCGATCTTCCCGGCCCCGCGGCGCGCTGGGACCAGGCCATGGGTGCGGCGGAGCGCCTCCGGGCGCTGGGCTATGAGTGGATCGGCCTCGACCATTTCGCGCTGCCCGGCGATGACATGGCAGAGGCGGCGCGGACGGGCCGGCTGCGGCGCAATTTCCAGGGCTACACCACCGACGATGCCGAGACTCTGCTCGGCTTCGGCGCGTCTGCCATCGGCCGGCTGCCCCAGGGCTATGTCCAGAACATCGCCGAGGTGAAGGATTGGGAGGTGGGTGTCGGCGGCGGTGATCTACCCATCGCCCGCGGCATTGCTCTCGATGATGACGACCGCCTGCGCCGCCTGGTGATCGAGCGGCTGATGTGCGATCTCGAGGTGGACCTCGCCGCCTGCGCGCGCGCCTTCGGCGAGACCGCCGGCTATTTCGCCCAGGAGCGCGAGGCTCTGACGGCCCTCGAAGCCGACGGGCTGGCCGAGATCGAGAACGACCGCATCCGGTTGACCGCCGAGGGCCGGCCGCTGATGCGATTGGTGGCTGCGGTCTTCGACCGCTATCTGGCCGCTTCCGCCGGTCGCCACGCGGCGGCCGTCTGACGGCGCGGCGGCGCGCCGGATCGTGAACGAGCCCGCCGCCAGCCTCGGCCGATTCCAGGGCCTCGCGTCGGCAGAGGTCCGGCAGCGCCTGCAGCGTTTCGGATACAACGAGCTGCCGCGCGGCGACCGGCGCGATTTCCTCGCCATCCTGCGAAGTGTCCTCGCCGAGCCCATGTTTATTCTGCTGCTGGCGGCGGCTGGGCTCTATCTGCTGCTGGGGGATCTGGGACAGGGCCTGCTGCTGGCCGCTTGCGCCCTTCTCTCCGTGGGGCTCGTCGTGTTCCAGGAACGGCGCAGCGAGCGGGTCCTGGAAAAGCTTAGCGATCTCGCGAGCCCGCGCGCGCTGGTCATTCGCGACGGTCGGGAGGAGCGGATACCCGGCCGCGAGGTCGTCCCGGGCGACCTCATCCTCGTGGCCGAGGGCGACCGGGTCCCTGCCGACGCAGCACTTCTCACCTGCCATGGCATCTCGGCGGATGAATCACTGCTGACCGGCGAATCGGTGCCGGTGCGCAAGCGCATCCGGCTGACCACCGATGACGCGGTCGCCCTGCCCGGCGGCGAGGATCAGCCCTTCGTCTATTCCGGCTCCCTGATCACCCAGGGCCAGGGCCTTGCCGAGGTGCTGGCGACCGGATCCGCCAGCCGCATGGGCCAGATCGGCCTCTCGCTCGGAAAGGTGAATCTGGAGGAGACGCCGCTACAGCGCGCGATCGGACGGCTCGTGCGCGTGCTCGCGCTCACCGGCTTCGGCCTCAGCCTGGCGCTGGCGGTGCTCGTGGTCCGGGAGACGGGAGATTGGTGGGAGGGCCTGCTGGCGGGCATCACGCTTGCCATGTCGGCCCTGCCAGAAGAATTCCCCATGGTGCTGATGGTGTTCCTGGCCTTGGGCGCCTGGCGACTGTCGCGCCACCAGGTTCTGGCCCGGAGGGCGGCGGCTATCGAGACTCTGGGGGCGGCGACCGTCCTCTGCGTGGACAAGACCGGGACCTTGACCCAGAACCGCATGACCGTGGCGCGCCTCTATGCAGCAGACGGAGCGGTCCTGACGGTGGCTCCCGAGACGGCGAGCCTGCCGGAGGACTTCCACCGCCTGATCGAGTTCGCGATCCTCGCCAGCAGACCCCGGGCAGTCGATCCAATGGAAAGCGCCGTGCATCGCCTGGGGGCAAAGACGCTCGCCGGTTCGGAGCATCTTCATGGCGACTGGTCGGTGGCTGAGGAGTACGAGCTATCCCCTCGCTTCCTCGCCATGTCCCAGGCCTGGCGCGGCGAAGCCAGCGGCTTCGTCGTGGCCGCCAAGGGTGCGCCCGAAGCGATCGGCGATCTTTGCCATCTGGCACCCGAAGCTGCAACGCGGCTCGCGGCCGCGGTGCAGGACATGGCCTCTCGCGGCCTGCGCGTGATCGCGGTGGCAGGCGGGCATCATCCCGGGCCGGAGCTGCCGGCCGAGCAGCATGACTTCGACTTCGATCTGATCGGTCTCATCGGGCTTGCCGATCCGCTGCGCGCCAGCGTGCCAGCGGCGATCGCGGAGTGCCGCGGGGCGGGCATCACCGTGGCGATGGTGACCGGTGACTATGCCGCGACCGCCGAGGCGATTGCGCGGGAGGCCGGGCTGGATCTGGAGGGCGGCGTCCTCAGCGGCGGCGAGCTGGCAGCGCTGGATGACAGGAGCCTGGCCGAGCGTCTGCGCCGCGTACGGGTCTTTGCTCGCATCATGCCGGAGCAGAAGCTGAGGCTCGTGGAAGCCTTCAAGGCCAATGGAGAGGTGGTGGCCATGACGGGCGATGGGGTGAACGACGCTCCGGCGCTGAAGGCCGCCCATATCGGCGTCGCCATGGGCCGGCGCGGGACCGATGTCGCGCGCGAGGCCGCCGGGCTGGTGCTGCTGGAGGACGATTTCGGCGCCATCGTCCAGGCAGTGCGGCTCGGGCGGCGCATCTTCGGGAACCTGCGCAAGGCTATGGCCTATATCATGGCGATTCATGTGCCGATCGCCGGGCTGGCGCTGCTGCCGCTGCTCATCGGTTGGCCGGTGCTGTTCTTTCCCGTGCATATCGTCTTTCTCGAGATGATCATCGATCCCGTCTGCTCCATCGTTTTCGAGGGCGAGCCGGAGGAGCCCGGCGTGATGAGGCGCCCGCCCCGCAAGCCGACGGAGCCTCTCTTCGCGCGTGTCAGCCTCGCCTTCAGCCTGCTCCAGGGAGGCGTGGTGCTTGCGGCGGTGCTTCTTCTTTACGGGCTTACGCTCCCGGCCGGCACCGATATCGCGCGCGGGCTCGCCTTCACGGCGTTGGTCGCCGCGAATCTTGCCCTGGTGCTGGTCAACCGCTCCTGGTCAGTCGGCCTGTGGCGGAGCTTCGGCCGGCGCAACCCCGCGGTCTGGATCGTCATCCTTGCCGCGGGCGCGGTCCTGGTCCTCGCCCTGGGCATGGCTTCGCTGCGCGGCCTCTTCCATTTCGCTCCATCCAACCCCGCGGCACTCCTCGGCGCCGTGGCGCTAGGCGCAGGGGCAGCCTTCTGGCTCGAGATACCCAAGGCCTTCGGCCTCCTTCGCCGCCTGGGCTGAGCCGCTCTGGCGGATCGCTTCGACCGATCCCATATCTGAGGCCGTTTCAGCTTCAGAGGTGAGGGATCGAGCGATGCTGGATGGCGTGACGTTCCTGCGTGACGACTTAGGGGGCGAGGTCGAGAGAGAAACCTCACCTGCGGCGGAAGGGCCGCCGGGCGAGGCCGAGATCCTCGATGCCTATTCCCGGGCCGTCATCGGCGCCGTCGATCTCGTCGGGCCCGCGGTCGTGCATATCCAGGTGACGGGGGTCGCCGGCGGTTCCGACGTGCCGGCACGCGGCGGCAGCGGCTCGGGCGTCGTGGTGGCGCCCGATGGGCTGATCCTCACCAACAGCCATGTGGTCCACGGCGCCAGCGCCATCTCCGTCGCAACCCAGGACGGGCGGCGCCTGCCGGCGCGCCTCCTGGGCGACGACCCCGATACAGACCTCGCCCTCATCCGCATCGATGCGGCGGTCACCTTGCCGGCGGCGAAGCTCGGCGATTCGCGCCGGCTCAAGGTCGGCCAGCTCGTGATCGCCATCGGCAATCCGCTCGGCTTCGAATGCACCGTCACCGCCGGGGTCGTCAGCGGCCTCGGCCGCTCCTTGCGCGCGCGCTCGGGCCGGCTGATCGATGACGTGATCCAGACCGATGCCTCTCTCAATCCCGGCAATTCCGGCGGGCCGCTGGTGACCAGCGCCGGCGAGGTGGTGGGCATCAACACCGCGGTCATCATGGGCGCCCAGGGCATCTGCTTCGCCGTCGCCGGCAATACGGCGCGCTTCGTCCTCGGCCATCTGATCCGCTATGGCCGGGTCCGGCGCAGCGTCATCGGTATCGCCGGCCAGCAGACGCCCATCCACCGGCGCGTCGCCCGTTTCCACGGCCTCGACCAGGCGAGCGGCGTCCGGGTCGCGGGGCTCGAGCCCAACGGTCCCGCGGTCCGCGCGGGGCTCGAGGTCGGTGATATCCTGGTCGGCATCGAGGGCAAGCCGGTGAGCGGGGTCGACGATCTGGTGCGCCTGCTGACCGAGGACCGGGTCGGCCGCGCGACGGAGCTGACGCTTCTGCGCGGCACCGAGCTGAAACGGCTGCCCGTCCTGCCGGTGGAGCGCCGTCCTTAGCTAGGAGGCAAGATCGGGCAGGACCACGCCGAGCAGCACGGCGGCATAGTGGCAGCTCGCCGCGGCGAGCACGAAGCCGTGCCAGATGGCGTTGTGGTAGCCGAGCCTGCGCCAGAGATGCAAGATGACGCCGAAGCTGTAGAGCAGCCCGCCGGCGAGGAGAAGCATGATCGCTGGCCAGCTGACGGAATCCGCCAAGGGTGCCCGCGCCAGCAGGATGCTCCAGCCCAGGAGGAGATAGGCTGCGAGCTGCAGC
>DATBBO010000623.1:0-6493 GCA_036270995.1 Dongiaceae bacterium
CAAAATCTGATACGAGGCCACCGCCTCGTCATGCTGGGCATTGACCAGATTGACCTCCGAGCCGAAGAGATCCTGCTGGCCCTGCAAGACGTCGAAGGTCGTGCGCGTGCCGACCCGGTTCTCCTCCACCAGGCCGGCATAGGCGATGTTGTTCGCCTTCACCGCCGCCTCGAAGGAGACGATCTTGGCCCGCGCCGCCTGCAGGTTCTGCCAGGCCTGCGTCGCGGTCTGCGATGTGAGACGGATCGATGAGTCAACCAGGTTCCTCGACTGGCCCAGAGTCTCCTTCGCCTGCCGGATCTTCGAGTACTCCGCACCCGCCTGATAGATCGGCACGGTGAGGGTTACCAGGACCTGGGCCTCGAAGAGCCAGGAGTGCGCCTCCTGCTGGTTGTTGGCCTGGAGGATCAGGCCGCTGAGGGCGATGCTCGGCATGAGGTTGGCATCGGCCACCTCGACTCCCGCCGTCGCGGCCTCCTGATTGGCCTGGGCGTTCAGGACCTGGGGATTTCCTACGAGCGCCCGCGCGACGGTCTCATTGGCGTCGGCGGGCAGGTTGGTCGCCGGCGGCTCGGGCTTCAGCGTGCCCGGCCAGTCGCCCACGACATTGCGATAGACGGCCCGCGAGTTGATCAGATTCGCCTCCGCCTGGCGCTGATCGGCGAAGCCGGACTGGAGCCGCGCCTCGGCCTGGGCCACGTCGGTCTGGGTCGCGAGGCCCGCCTTGAACCGGGCATTGGCCTCATCGAGGGCCTGGGTCAGCACCCTGACGTTGTTGATGGCGAGGTCGAGCACCGCCTGGTTGTTGTAGACGTCGAAATAAGCCGTTGCCGCATCCAGCAGGATCGTCTCCTCCTCGTTCAGGAGGTTCGCGCGCTCCGCCTTGATCTGATAGTTCGCCTGGCTGATGGCAGAATCGGCTCGGCCGCCGGTCCATAGCGGCTGGTTCAGGCTGATGCTGCCGCTATAGGGATAGAGCGTGGTTGCGCCGGTCTTCGACGAGTTCTGCGGCTGGATGCCGTAGTTCGCCTGACCGGTGATGGTCGGCCGGCGCAGCGCAAGGGCCTGGGGCAGGGCCTCGTCCACCGACCGCAGATTCGCCTGCTCGGCCAGGAGATTGGGGTTTCCCTGATAGGCCTTCGTAAGGGCATCTATCAGGGTATCGGCCGAAGCGTCCGTCGCGACCGGCAGCAAGGCCAGCGGCGTCCAGAGCATAAGCCGCGTGGCGATCCCCTTCTTTAAGCGCCCCTTCAAACTCATATTCGCCGATCCTCTGGTTGCGGCTCAGCCCCCGAATCGCGCCCTGGTAAACTGCCACGGGGCGCCGCTCCAGGAAAGTCATTGTTAACCGGTTTCCCCCAGGCGGCGGCCCGCCGTAGCTCCCATGTCACACACCGCCCATGGTCGCGAAGGTGGCTGCCCGCTTGCCGCTGACTGCGGCCCGGTGATCCTTGGCGAGGAGGGTATAGACCATCGGCAGAACAAACAGGGTGAAGAGGGTGCCGATCGACATGCCCGCGACGATCACGACGCCGATGCTGAAGCGGCTCGCCGCCCCGGCGCCGCTCGCCAGCAGCAGCGGGATCAGGCCCACCACCATGGCCGCGGTGGTCATGAGGATCGGGCGGAGGCGGACCTGGGCCGCCCGCTCGATGGCGGTGCGCCGGTCGAGCATTTCGGTGCGCTGCAGCACGTTGGCGAACTCGACCATGAGGATGCCATGCTTGCTGATCAGGCCGATGAGGGTCACGAGGCCGACCTGGGTATAGATGTTCATGGTCGAGAGGCCCATGAAGAGCGGCAGCAGCGCCCCGCAGATCGACATCGGCACGCTGACCAGGATCACCAGGGGATCGCGCAGGCTCTCGAACTGGGCCGAGAGCACCAGGTAGATGACGATGAGGGCGAAGACGAAGGTGACGGTGAGCTGGTTGCCCTCACGGACATATTGGCGCGATTCCGAAAGATAATCGTGGTCGAACCCCCGGGGCAGGACCTCGGCGGCGGTCTGATCCAGGAACTTGACGACCTCGCCCATGGTGACGCCGATCATGGGCACGGCGGAGAAGGTGGCCGAGTTCAGCTGGTTGTACTGGGTCAGCGCGTTGGGCTCGATGGCGGCCTTGACGGAGACGACGGTCGAGAGCGGGACCGTACCGCCGCTGCGCGTCTTGACGAAGAAGTGGGAGAGCTGGTCCGGCGACAGGCGGTCGGCGCGCGGCACCTGCGGGATGACCTCGTAGGAGCGGCCGCTGAGATTGAAGCGGTTGACGTAGTTCTCGCCCACGAGCAGGGCCAGCGTGGAGCCGATATCGGCCATGGTGATGCCGATATCGTTGGCCTTGGCCCGGTCGATCACCAGATGCACCGCGGGGCTGTTGAAGTCGAGATCGCTGTCGATGACCATGAAGAGGCCGCTCTTGCGCGCCCGCTCCTTGATCTGCTGCATCGCCTGGAAGACCTTATCGAACCCCAGCGGCGAGTTGATCACCATCTGGACCGGCAGGCCGCCGGTCGAGCCCGGCAGCGGCGGCAGGTTGAAGGCGAAGATGCTCATGCCGGTGATCCCTGAGATCTTGCCTTGCACGATCTGGCGGAGCGTCTCCGCGCTGCGCTTGCGCTCATCCCAGGGCTTCAGGATCATGCCGGAGATGCTGGTGTTGAGGCCCTGGAATCCGCTGACGACGAAGGTCGCGAGCGTCTCCGGGAAGGAGCGGTAGACCTTGTCGAGCTCCTTGCTGTAGACCATCGTGTAGTCGAGGTTCGCGTATTGCGGCGCCTTGCCGATGGCGAAGATGACGCCCTGATCTTCGTCCGGCGCCAGCTCCGAGCCGATATGGGTATAGAGGAAGACGAGGCTCGCCACGACGCCGAGGGCGAAGATCATCGTCACCGGCCGGTAGTTGAGGGACGAGACCAGGCGCCTTCCATACCAGCGGGTGATCGCCGAGAAGAACTTGTTGACCTTGCGGGCGAACCAGCCCTGCGACATCTCGCGGGTCAGGAGGACGGAGCACATCATCGGCGAGAGGGTGATGGCAATGACGCCTGAGATGATCACGGAGCCGGCAAGGGTGAAGGCGAACTCCCGGAAGAGCGTGCCGGTGAGGCCGGTCAGGAGCCCGATGGGCGCATAGACGGCCGCCAGGGTGATGGTCATGGCGATGACCGGGCCGACGATCTCGCGGGCGCCCATGATCGCCGCCTCGATGGGCTGCTTTCCTTCCTCGATATGGCGGTAGATGTTCTCCACCACGACGATGGCGTCGTCGACCACCAGGCCGATGGCGAGCACCATGGCGAGGAGGGTGAGAAGATTGAGGCTGAAGCCGAGCGCGAGCATGATCATGCCCGCGCCGACCAGGGAGAGCGGGATCGTCACCACGGGAATGGCGACCGACCGGAAGCTGCCGAGGAAGAGGAAGATCACGACGACCACGATGACGAGCGCCTCGACCAGGGTGCGGATCACCTCGTTGATCGAAGAATTGATGAACTTCGTCGCGTCGTAGACGATGTTCATCTTCACGGTCGGCGGCAGGCCGCGCTCGATGGTCGGCTGAAGGTCGCGCACGCCCTGCACGATGCTGAGGGGATTGCCGCCCGGCGTCGCCTTGATGCCGATGAACACGGCCTCCTGCCCGCTCATCATGACCGAGGAGTTGGTGTTCTCCGCACCCAGATCCACGGTGGCGATGTCCTGCAGATGCACGAGGCTTCCGCCCCCGGCTTTGACCGTCATCTCCTTGAACTCTTCGAGACTGGTCAGCGCGGTCTCGGCGGTCACGTTGATGACGGTGAAATAGCCCTTGGCCTGGCCCGGCGCCGACTGGAAGTTGTTGGCCTGGATTGCCGCCGCCACATCCGCGCCGGTGACGCCGCGCGAGGCCATCCTCAGGGGATCGAGCCAGACCCGCATGGCGAAGTTCTGGCCGCCCAGGACCTCGGCCTCGGCGACGCCATCCACCGTGCTGAGCAGGGGCTGCACGACGCGGCTCAGATAATCCGTGATCGCGGCACCGGAGAGCTGCGAGCTGGAGAAGCCGATATACATGAGATCCGTGGTGTCGCCGGTCGCCTTGGTGATGACCGGATCGTAGGCCTCCTTGGGCAGCCTGTACTTGACCTGCTGGACCTTGGCCATGATGTCGGTCATGGCCTTGTTCGGGTCGTAGTTCAGCTTGATATAGGCCTGGATCGTGCTGGTGCTCTGGATCGAATTGGAGGTCAGATAGTCGAGGCCCTCGGCCGTGGCCACCGCCTGGGCGATAGGCTGGGTGATGAAGCCCTGCATCAGGTCGCTGGTGGCGCCCGGATAGAGGGTGGTGATGGTGATCAGCGTGTTGGAGAGCTGGGGATACTGGCGGATCGGCAGGCTGTAGAGCGAGCGCGCACCGATGAGCAGGATCAGCAGGCTGACCACGACGGAGAGGACCGGACGCCGGATGAAGATGTCGGTGAATCGCATGACGGCGGTTGAGCCCTCTTCGTCGGGATTACGATCGCGGCGTCAGTTGATGGGCGTGGTCGCCGGCGTCTGGAGAGAGCCCGATCCCGTGACCACAACGTCGGGTCCGGCATTCTGCAGCTTCACCTGCCCCTCGCTCACCACGAGATCGCCCGGCTTCAGGCCATCGGTGATGGCGATCATGCCGTTGCGGCGCGGACCGGTCTTCACGAAGGTCTGCGCCGCCGTATAGATCTGCTGCCCGTCCTTGCCTTTGGCTTTCGGCGTCAGCACATAGACCGACTCGCCATAGGCGCTGTAGTCGACGGCGGTCTCCGGCAGGACCATGACATTGGGCTGGGCCGCCAGGATCACCCGCGCGGCCGCGAACATGCCCGGCAGCAGGAGATGCTCGGGATTGTCCAGGGTCGCCTGCAGCTTGATCGAGCGCATCTCGGGATCGAGCTGCGGCTCGATGGTGGTGAGCTTCGCTTGGAACACGCGGTCCTTGAAGGCATCCACGCGCACCTCCACCGCCTGTCCGACGGCAAGCTGGGACCGAACCTGCTCCGGCAGGGTGAAATCGACATAGAGCGTGTCGAGATTCGTCAAGGTGACGATCGGCGTGCCGGCGCCGAGATACTGGCCGACCTCGACCTGGCGCACACCGAGATCGCCCGCGAAGGCGGCCCGCACCAGCTTCTGGGCGATGACCGCCTTGACCCGTGCGATGCCCGCCTGGGCCACGGCGAGATCGCTCTGATTCTGATCCACGGTCTGCTGCGCCGTGAACTGCTGGGTGGCGAGCTTGCGGTTGCGATCCAGCGTCACCTGGGCGAGGCGCGCCTGGGCCTGGAAGTTCGTGAGATCGGCCTGCTCCGGCTCGTCGTTCAGCTGGATCAGCGGATCCCCGGCCTGCACCGACTGGCCGGATTCGAACATGATCTTGACGATCCGTCCGCTGACCTCGGGCGAGATCGTCACCTGATGGACGGCGTGAATGCTGCCGATGCCGTCGAGATAGTTCGGGACGGCCTTGGTCACGACCTCGACGGCGGCGACCGGCGTCGGCGGCGGGGCCTGGGAGAAGATCTGGGCGATCATGCCCTCCTTGAACTTCTCGAAGTAGTAGAGACCGCCGAGCACTGCCGCCACCAGCGCCACCACGAGGATGAGACGGATGATCAGCCCGCCGAGCGTCGCCTTCGGCCGCCGGACGGTCAGCGGATCCGAGATCGTCTCAGGCGAGATCTTCTTCGGAAGGGGCATATCCATGCGTCGACTGCTCCTCGCTCGGCTCTGATCTACCCGGCCCGGCCGGCAGCGGCCGCGACCGCGCGATGTTCCTCGGGGCTGTCATGGCTGGTCGCCATGGCAGTGGCGGCGGATAGCACCTCGCCTTCGGTGCCAGGGGTCGAATGCTCCTTCATTGCGCCGGCAATGGCGGCGAGGGTCCCAAGGCCGTCCTTGCAATGGCGTTCGATCGCCTCCTCGGTCAAGCCGATGCCGCGCAGGCAGAAGCGGATCGCCTCGGCGGTGACCGCCTCGATCGTACCCCGATAGGGAATCACCTCGCTTCCGGGCAGGCGGCTCTGGGCGATCTGGCAGGCGACATGGCCGGCGAACCAGAAGGCGTTCGCGGCATCCATGCCGGAACCGCGAAGATCGCCGGACTTGCACGCCGCGGCGAGGCTGGTCTCGAAGATCGGAAGGCACCGGCCGCCCACCTTGGACAGCAGCACACGAGCGTATTCGCCGTCCTCGAGCAGGCTCTGCAGCATCAGGCGCTGGCGGATCTTGGAGGTGGCGGGATCGTCGAAGGCGCCGAAGACGATGTGCTGGAACATGGCCTGGACCATCTCGGCGAGGATGGCGGTCGAGGGCGCGAGCGCGTCGAGCGCGTCGAGCGCGGGGTCGACCTGGGACCCAAGTTGTTGAATTTCCTCGTAAAGTGCGGCCTTGGTCGGGAAGTGGCGGTAGAGCAGCGCCTCCGAGACGCCGGCCTTCTCCGCCAGCTCCTTGGTCGTGGTGCCGGTGAATCCCTTG
>DATBBO010000624.1:0-7975 GCA_036270995.1 Dongiaceae bacterium
TCGTCAGGAAGAACTCCGTCAGGAAGCTCTCCGCCAGGAAGCTCTCCGCCAGGAAGAAGCCCGCCGTCAGGAAGAAGCTCTCCGGCAGGAAGCTCTCCGGCAGGAAGAAGCGCGGCGGCAGGAAGAAGCACTCCGCCGAGAAGAAGCACTCCGCCAGGAAGAAGCGCGCCGTCAGGAAGAAGAATCGCGCCGCCAGGAAGAGGCACGCCATCAAATCGAGTCTCAGGAGCCGGCACGGCCCGCCGAGGTCGCAAAGCCGGAGCCAGCGATTTCTGTGCCTGCAACCGCTGCGCCGCAGAGGGAGGTGCCGATCCTGCGGATGCCGCCGCGCGGGATCGTCATCGATCCGCGACCGATCCGGGGCGAAGTCCATAGTGAATCTTTGTCGGACGTGCCTCCGCGCCTTCGCCGCCGTGAACCACGCTTCGCGCCCGATGCCCCCGAGCCGTCTCACGAAGCGGGTTCGAGGATCGAGGAGCGGCCCACTTCGCCGCTACCCCCTCCCTCGGCGAGACCCGACCGCGGGCGCCGTCTCCGTGGATTCACGGCGGGGGCGGGAACGGCCGTCATGGCAGTCCTGGTCTATCTGCTGATGACCCATCAGATGGGCTTCGTTCGCGATCTGCTTCCTGCCGCGTCGACCAGATCGCAGACCGTCGCGAGCCTGCCGAGCACCGAGCCGGCCACCCAGAGCGCGGCGGGGGCCATGCAGGGTGGGCCGCCTGCCACCCAGAGCGCACAGGCTGCTGAACCGGCTCCCGCACAGGGCGCAGGCCAGAGCCCCGAAGGCAATAGCCCTGGGACAAACTCCGCTACCGTCGCTCCGACGACCGCGAGCGCCCCCGTCACCAACACGCCAGCCACGAACACGGCGGCGGCGAATACGCCGGCGAGCAACACGCCGGCCACGAATATGGCTGCCAGCAATAGCGCTGCCGCCAATACGCCGGCCACCAATACGCCGACGAACACCCCCATGATCGCCGTTCCGCCAAGCCCGGCAGTGGCAACCGCTACCCCCGCGGTCGCATCGCCCAGCGTCCCGAGCGGTCCCGGCCCGGAGCCCGTGGAGACGCTTCCGCCCCAGGCGACGGGTGCGCTCCTCGGCGATGACGAGGTTCGCTATTGCGTCTTCCAGGGCCGCCGCCTCACCTATCTGCGCAATCAAGTGGTAGGGGATGACCCGATTCAGCGCTTCAACACACTTGTCGCCGACTTCAACTCCCGCTGCAGGAGTTTCCGCTATGACAACAACGCCCTGCAGACGGCCTCGCAGCAGGCGGATACATGGCAGGATCAGATCAAATCCGATGCCCAGGCCATCCTGGCGTCCTGGTCGCCCGGCATGGGAAGCTCGGTGACGGCAGGGTCGCTGATCGACCTGCAGAGCCGCGAAGGTGCGGCGAAGATTCAGGCCCGGCTGAAAGAGCTCGGCTACTACGATCGCCGTATCGACGGACAATGGGGACCGAAATCAGCGAGCGCGCTCGCAACCTTCCGGCAGGATAAGGGTCTCGGCGCGAATGGCATCTGGGATATCGCCACCCAGACAGCATTGCTGGGGCCATAGAGCCCCGGCCTGGCCACGCTTCAGCCAAGCCCAAGCTTGGCCGGGACATCTTCCGGGATCTTCGCCTCCACCCGCTCCAGGATGTGGTCCGCCAGCCTCTCGCATTGGATGCGAATGTCCGGAACAGCGGTCGTTTCCCAGAACACGCCTTTGGTGAG
Organism: Dongiaceae bacterium; assembly: GCA_036270995.1. Classification (GTDB taxonomy): domain Bacteria; phylum Pseudomonadota; class Alphaproteobacteria; order Dongiales; family Dongiaceae; genus DASXQK01. The sequence goes on from DATBBO010000624.1 coordinate 1,729, forward strand.
CGGGCCGACGGCGAAGAGATTGCGGGCCACGCGCCCGGCGGCATCGATGACCGCGCCTTCGTCCGAGACCTCGATCCCGAGATTGAGGGGATCAGCGCGCGCCGCACCGCTCGCCAGCTGTTCGCGGATGAGTGGGGCCGCCACGCGCGACAGGTCGGAGAGGGGACCCATGCAGTTGATCACCCGCTCGGCCTCGATCTGCTCGGCAGGCGCGCCGGCTACGGGCAAGAGCTCGACTTCAACCCCGCCCCGCTTCGGCGTCAGCCGGCCGAGACGGGCGCGGCGGATCTGCAGCTGACCACGCTCGAGGGCGCGCTCGATCCGGCTCGCGACGCTGGGCGCCATGCGGTGGCGATGAACGTCCCACCAAGGCCGGAGATGGCGCAGGAAGCGCTGCTTTTCCTCGAGCGGAAGGTTGCGCCAGAGATCCAGGGTATCGGGCCTGAGGGAATCGATGACGGCGCGCCAGTCGCGGCCCAGCGCGGCCGCGCGGCGGATCTCGGCGCGCACGATTCCGAGCAGCGCCCGGAGGCTCCGCGGCGCCTCGGCGGCGGGAAGAAAGCGCGGATGCGCCGTCGCGGCCGCATGCCGGCGCGGCAGCAGGCCACGGCGCGAGATGGCCAGGATCGGCCCACGATGCTTCTGGTCCAGCAGCGAGATGACGGTATCCACCATGGTGAGCCCGGTGCCCACCAGAAGCACCGGTGCGTCGCTGTCGAGTTCCGCCGTCGCGCCCGGGCTCCAGGGGTTGGCGATGTAGAAGCGGGTATCGCCCTCGGGTGGGAAATTGCCCATGGCAAGCGCGACCGCATCCACCTCATAGCGTCGGCCGCATCCGACCTCGAGGCTGTAGCCCTTGCCGGCCGGATGAAGGGCCATCGCCTCATCGGCAACGAGATAAAGCCGGTGGGCGCTCTCGGAGTTCCAGATCTCGCGGCCGAGGATATGCTGGATGTAAGAGCCGTAGAGCTGGCGCGAGACGAAGGTGAGGCGATCCTCGCTGACGCTGATGGCGCTGCGCTCGCTCTCGGGGAGCGCGCGCAGCCACTCGAGGAAATGGTCCGGCTGATCCGAGAATGCGCTCATATTGCCGGCGCGGACATTCAGAAGATGATGCGGATTGCCGCTTGCGTAAGCGAGGCCGCGGCCGAAGCCGGCGCTGCGCTCGATCAGATAGATGCGGTCATCGGGGGTGGAGCGCCGCAGCAGATGCACCGCCAGGAGCGAACCGCTGAATCCCGCGCCGATGATGGCGATCCGTCGGCCTCTGATCTCTGCCATGAGCGGTCTCCCTTCTTCCGGCGCAAAAAAACACCCGCGCAGCACGGCCGGGCGGGGGCCCTCGCTTTAGCTGCATTTATCTCGCGCCCGCAAGCTGATCAGTCAAATCGGCGCGTGAGCACAAAGCTATCGGTGGTGGCGGGATTGTCAAGTTGCCCTTGTATCGCGCTGCTGCGGCGCGATGGCAACAGTATCGGGATCAGCGCCGCGGGCGCGGCGGGGAACCGGCAGGCGGAAGACGCAGCGCCCGCTCTCCGTCGGGATGCCCGTAGTTGCGATAGTATTGCTTCGTCGCATCGTCATGGGGCTGGAAATCCCAAGCCTGGAGCCGGCCCTGCATGAGCGCCTCATGCACGATCCGCCGCGCGCGCTGGCTTTCGACGACGCGTTGGCGAATCGCCGCCGCATCCCATTTGGCGGCCATCTCCGCGGCGAACTCCCGTTCGACATCGGCCATGGCGGCAGCGCCTGCGAGATTGTCGAGCTCCAACGGATCTTTCTCGATATCGAACAGCATCGCTGGATCGCCGGGCGAGGCGACATATTTGAAGCGCCCGCGCCTGACCATAAAGATGGGCTCCGCCGTGCCCTCGGCCAGATACTCGCCATAGACGGTGCCCGTCGGATTCCCGCGGCCCTTGGCTGCCGGCCAGAGGCTCGCCCCGTCGACCGGAATTCCCGGCTCGAAGGCAATGCCGGCGATGTCTCTCAGCGTCGGCAGAAGATCGACGAGGGAGACCGGCCCGTCCACCCGGCGCGCAGCCACGCGGCCGGGTGCATGGATCAGGAGAGGCACGCGGATCGCGCGCTCGAAGAAAGTCATCTTGTACCAGAGCCCACGCTCGCCCAGCATGTCGCCGTGATCGGAGGTGACGACGATCACCGTGTTCTCGGCTGCACCGGTCCGGCGCAAGGCCTCGAGGACCCGGCCCATCTGATCGTCGATATAGTCGATCATCGCGTAATAGGCGCGGCGCGCGGCGCGAAGATGGACCGGGGTGATTCGATACTCCTCACGATCGTAGAGCGCATGCAGCCGGCGCTCCGCCGGCGACCGGCGCGGCGGGGGGATCCGCGGTACTGCCGGCGGGTCCATCTCGACGCCGTCATAGGCATCCCAGAACCTGCGCGGTCCCAGATAGGGGTCGTGGGGATGCATATAGGCGAGGGTCAGAAGGAAAGGGCGGTCGTCGCCGTCCCGGGCCAGATCGTGAAGCCAGCGCACCGCCTGATGCGTCGCCTCCTCGTCATAGGCCATGGTGAGGGAATGATCGCAGGGACCGGCCTCGACGACGCTCTGCAGGCTGTGGAACCAGTCATAGATCCGCGCCGGCTCGTCCCAATTGGGCGTCCAGCCGAAGTCCGAGGGTGAGAGATCGGTGGTCAGGCGCTCCTCATAGCCGTGGAGCTGATCGGCGCCGCTGAAGTCCATCTTGCCCGAAAGGCAGGTCCGATAGCCGCCGCGGCGCAGATGGTGGGCGAAGGTCGGAATGCTGGAGGCAAGCTCCGCGGCGTTGTCGTAGACACCGATTCGGCTCGGCAGCCGGCCGGTCATCATGGCGTGGCGCGAGGGCGAGCAGAGCGGCGCGTTGCAATAGGCCTGCTCGAACACCATGCCGGTCGCCGCCAGCTCCCGCAGGTTCGGCGCCTTGACCAGGGGATGCCCGTAGCAGGGCAGCGACAGCGCCGACATCTGGTCGAACATGACGTGGAGGATGTTGGGTGGAGTCCGGCGGCGGGCCATGGGACGCTGTTCCTGGCGTGAACCGCCGAGAGCCTGGGGCAGTTCGGGTTTGAGGGCAAGGGCGGCGAGGGCAGCTATCTATCTCTCGCGAGGCCATCCTGTATAGTCGCGTGGTTACGGCAGAAAGACGCGTAGATGGCGGCGAGACAGGTTCGATCCGGGAGTCACCGGGCGGCATCGGGGCGTGGGGCGCCAGGGGCGGGGGATCATTCCGCCTATCCGGGCAGCGAGCGGCAGCTCGCCTCGCCCAGCTACAGGCTGCCGGCTGCCGATGTGGAATTCCTCGTGACCCGCGACGAGCTCAGGGCCGTGCGCTTCGCGCTGGAATACGAGAAGGCCGAGCTGCTGCTGCGCGATGCGGGCATCCGCTCGACAGTCGTCGTCTTCGGCAGCGCCCGCATCCTGCCGCGGGAGCGGGCCGAGACACTGGTGCGCAACGCACATGGGACCGAGGAGCGGCAGAGGGCGCGTCGGCGCCTTCACCAGTCGATCTACTACGAGACGGCGCGGGAATTCGGGCGGATCGTCTCCGAGCGCGGCGGCGCGCTCGATATCCACGATGGATTTCGCGACAACGTCATCGCCACCGGCGGCGGCCCAGGGATCATGGAGGCGGCCTGCCGCGGCGCCATGGATGTCGGCGCGCCCGCCATCGGCTTCAATATCGAGCTGCCCATGGAGCAGCGCCCGAACCCCTATGCCACGCCGAGCCTCAGCTTCCAGTTCCACTATTTCGGCATGCGCAAGATGCACCTGGCCATGCGGGCCAATGCGCTGGCGGTTTTTCCCGGCGGCTTCGGCACCATGGACGAGCTGTTCGAGATCCTGACCCTCATCCAGACTCGCAAGGCGCCGCCGATCCCCGTGGTGCTCTTCGGGCGCAGCTACTGGCGCCGGGTGATCAACTTCCATGCCCTGTGCGAGGCCGACATGATCACGCAGGACGATCTCAGCCTGTTCGAGATCGTGGACGATGTGGAGGCGGCTTGGGAATTCCTGTGGCGGCGCGGCTTGACCGCTCACACGCCGCCGGACCATGAACGGGCACGCCGGCCGAAGCCGCGTGCTCGCAAGCGCAAGTGAAACCAGTTGGCAGGAGAGGACAGCATGCCGGCCGATCCGACATCGATCGACGAGACCCGGGCAGTGCCACCGGTGGGATCGCGCTATCTCGATGCCGCGACCCTGGAATGGCAGCCGGACGGCCCCAAATTCTGGACCAAGCTGCTGCATGAGGACCTTGCCAAGGGCGAACGCACGCTCCTGATGAAGGTCGATCCCGGTGCCTCCTTTCCCCTCCACGCCCATGAGGAGGTCGAGCAGATCTACGTGCTTTCGGGCTCCTTCTTCGATCAGGACCGGACCTTGCGCGCCGGTGACTATGCCTGCCGGGCCCCGGGCGCGATGCACACCGCCGGCAGCGAGGAAGGTGCTGTCATGCTGCTGATCTATAGCCGGCCATGAAGACGGACCAGCGGCCACTCGGCATCGTCTCGGCCTTGCCCGAAGAAATGGGAAATCTCGGCCTCGCCTTGGACAAGGGCGATGTGGTCGAGCTCGCCGGATTCCATTTCCGGCATGGCCGGGTGGACGGCCAGGCGGTGGTGCTGGCGGAGGCCGGCTGCGGCAAGGTCGCCACGGCCCTGGTTGGAAGTCTGCTGCTGGACCATTTCGGTTGCCGGGGCCTTGTCTTCTCCGGCGTGGCGGGCGGGCTCGACCCCGATCTCGCCATCGGCGATATCGTGATCGCCGAGGAGCTGATCCAGCATGATTACGGCGCCGTCGCCGACGGGCATATCACGGCCTACCATCCGGGCCTGCCGCCCATCGGCGAGGTCACGGATCGCCCGGGCTTTCTCCTCGATCCCGGGCTGCGACGGGCCATCGCGGCGAGCATTGCGGGCTTCGCCTTGCCGCCATCGCCCGAGGGCGGCCGGGCGCCACGCGTGCTGATGGGGCGGGTCCTGTCCGGCGATCAGTTCGTCAATTGCGCCGCCACCCGCGACCGGCTGCATGCCGATTTCGGCGGTCAGGCGGTGGAGATGGAGGGGGCTGCGCTCGCCCAGGTGGCCGAGCGCTTCGGCGTGCCCTGCGTGGTCGTGCGCTGCCTCAGCGACCTCGCCGGCGCCGAGAGCCATATGGATTTTGCGACCTTCCTGGCGGAAGCGGCCGGCAGCGCCGCGACGGTGGTCCGCCGGCTGATTCCGGTCATTCCGGCCTAGCCCTCTCCCGCCAAGGCAGGCTTTCCCCCTCGCCCCGGGACGGGGGTGAGGGGTCGGGGTGAGGGGCCCGTCCGCTGCTTCTGCAGGGAATCTGCAGCCATCTTGCCTCCTTTCCGGGCGAAGGCAGGCGGGTGACAGGGGGCAGCATTCGGCGACGGAAGCGTCACCGCCTGCCAGGCGGAAACCAACCCGCCACAAGCGAGATATTCTGATGCGAGCAAAAATAGAAAATCTCAGCAATCTGCCAAGTAAATCAACGGCATAGGGAGCGACTCGCTGGCGCCCCTCCGTCAATTTATAGCGCGCCTGCTAGCGCCAGCGCCCCGCGCCCTCATCGTATATCCAGACGTCCACAATCTCATTGGTAGATGCATCAAATGAACTGGTACAGTCGAGGCGACGATCCAGCGCGCGCGCAAGAAGCCCCGATCAGGAGCAGGATGTACCAGGCCGAATCGTCGTATCCCCGGCGTACGTGTTAGCTATGGCCGAAGGACGGGTTCGACGCCACCTCGCCGCTATCCTAGCGGCCGATGTCGTCGGCTATTCGGCGCTCATGGAGAAGGACGAGACCGGGACCTTTGACCGTCTGCGGGCGCATCGCAAGGAGTTGTTCGAGCCGCAGATCAAAGCCTGCAACGGCCGTATTTTCAAATTGCTGGGAGACGGCTTGCTGGCGGAGTTCGCAAGTGTCGTCGATGCCGTGCAGTGCGCCATCACGCTCCAGCGGGAGATGGCGCGCCGCAATTCAGAAGGCAAGGACGGCGAGCGAATCGACGTTCGGATCAGCGTCAATCTCGGCGATGTCATCATTGAGGGCAAGGATCGCTACGGCGATGGCATCAATATTGCTGCACGTCTGCAGGAGCTTGCCGAGCCCGGCGGCATTGCCGTTTCCGGTTGGGCCTATGATCATCTAACCGGCAAGCTTGATCTGCCCATCGAATTTGTCGGCCAGCTGCAGGTTAAGAACATTGAACGGCCGGTGAGGGTGTATCGC
>DATBBO010000625.1:0-3253 GCA_036270995.1 Dongiaceae bacterium
CCGCGCGCCTTGCGGAGGAGGCCGACGCAGGTCGCCTCGTCGAAATGATGCAGGAAGTTGGGCATCAGGATGAGGTCGTAAGGGCCGCCGAAGGGGACGTCGAAGGCGCTGCCGCCCAGGGTCTTGAATCGCTCCCCCAGATCCGCCGCTGCGGCGTTCTCCCGGGCCACGGTCAGCACATTGTTCCAGTCGAGCGCCGTCACCCGGGCCGCCGGAAATTGGCGGGCGCAGGTGATGCCGTAAAGCCCGTGGCCGGCGGCGATGTCGAGGATGCTTTCGGGCGCCGGCGGCCGCTCGGCGAGATGGGCGGCGGTCGCCTTGGCCACCGGCGCCGCCAGGGGCGCCATGTAGCGGGCGAAGTCGATCCAGATGGGATCGCTCGGCGCGACATTGGCAAGCCCGATGGACCCGCCATTGCGCACGAAGCCGGCCGGATCGGCCAGCGCGAGCTTCAGCATCTCGGGTGCCGCCAGGAAGCGGTGGATGTCGCCCATGAAGGCCGGGGAGCGGCGGTCGAGAAAGACGGCCGTGCTCGCCGCCAGGCGGTAGTGCCCATTCGACTTCTCGAGGAATCCCATCACCGTCAGATAGTCGGCGAGGATCTCGACTCCGCGCTCGGCGGCGCCGGTGCGCTCGGCCAAGGCCGCGCTGCGGGTCGCGCCCTCGGCGATGGCGGTGAAGAGATCGAGCTCGACCGCCGCCTTGATGGCGGAGGTTCGCAGATGGCCGAGCACGGCGTCGAGCAGCGGTTCGGGCGAGACGTCTGGCATGGTACCCCCTGTGCGGTCCAGCATGTGCCTGCGGGCCGCGGCCGGAAGATAGCGTGTTTTCGTGACGGGAACAGGACTGTCCCGAGGCTTGCCCTCAGCCGATCTCGACCGCGCCGTCCTCTGCGATCCGCACGCGCTGCCCCGTCTCCAGCCTTGCCTGCTGCTCTCGCGGCAGCACCACCACCGGGATCGAGCCGTAGTTCATCTCCCGCGCGACGACCACGCCGAGGCCGAGGATGGCGTCGGGCTCGGCCAGCACCAGAGCGGCCGGCGCACGGCGGATCGCCATCAGCTCCAGCATGATGTAGCTCGAGGAGCTGGAGCCGATCATGCCGGGCAGGACGAGGATACGCCCGCCGATCTCGCTGTCATGGTTCGGATGGCGCGGATCGCTGATGCGCCCGGTCGTCGGATCGACGCCGCCCCAGAAGCTGATGGGCCGGGCAAGCTTCAGCACCAGCCCTTCGGCCTTGCCAGCGATCTGCGGCTCGCCCTGAAGCGTCATTGCCACAGAGACTCGTCCCGGGCGAGTCGGCCCGTCACGGCGGAGGCGACGCAATCGGCGAGGCTGCCATAGATCACCTCATAGCCGGTATTAGCCGGGGTATAGTGGGCGAACTTGCCGGAATTGGTCATGAGCACGCCGGTCTTGCCCGGCAGGATCGGCGCGACGACGACACAGGTATCGGCGACGATGGTGATGCCTGCTTCGCTGAATCTGGCGAGGCGGTCCTGCTCCTCCAGTTCGGCGACGACATTGCGCCCGGTGCAGATATAGAAGGGCACCGCCAACCTGGCGCCTTGCAGCAGCACCTCCAGTGCCGCGAACTCCGCGAGCGAGAAATGTGGACTGCCCAGCGCCACGGCGTCGATGCCGTGGCCTTTCGATGTGGAGAGCCAGTCGCGGGCGCTCTCCAGCATCCCGGGCGTCAGGCGGATGATGCGGGTGGGCGCCGTGCCGCCCCCCGCCGCTTCGACTGTCGGCGCCTCGGGCGTGCGGCCGGCGACATGAAACAGACCGACGGCCCCGCTGGAGGCTGCCGAGGCCGCGAGCGCCTTCAGGCAATCCTCGGAGATGTCCGCGGGCAGCCCGTCGATGACGCCGATCTCCGTGCCGATCTCGAGCCCATACCAGCAGCCCAGCACGGGATAGAAGACGTCTGCGCGCTTCAGGCGCTGCGAAAGAGCCGAGGTGTCGATCAAGACCATGGCGCGACGGTTCTCGGCCCGGTGCAACCCGTAATAGGGCGCGCGGCCCGTGACGGCACAGCAGATGTCGAGGAAATCGCCATAGCGGTTGGTGCGCGCGCCCAGCACCGAATTGCAGAAGGCGACCGCATTGCTCTCGCCCCAGGCGACATCCGTGCCCGCGGCCGGCCGGTGCCCCGCGTGATAGGGGGAGCAGGTCCAGGTCTGCCAGCAGCCCATGGCGCCATAGGCCTCCATCAGGCGCCGCGCCATCTCGTAACGATGGGCATCGGCCTTCACCGTCCCCGGATGGAGGAGATCGAGTCCGCCGACATTGAGGGAGGAGGGGATGGCGACCTTGGCGCCGCCGGCCACCAGCCGCTCGGCGAAATGCACGCCGCTATCGCCGTGATAGAGGGCGCCGTCGATATGCGCCGAGAGGACGGGGATGAGCCTGGGAGCGCCGAGAAGCCGGCCCATCTCGGCCAGGATGCGCATCGCCATGGCAGCACCCTCGCCGCGGTTTCCCGCAGCGATCCCCTTCTCCTCTTCGCTGAGATCCAGGCTCATGGCGCGCAATCTGCCATAGCGGCACCTGGCGCCGCCAGCCGCCCGTGACACAGAAATGCCCTGTCCGCGGTCTAGGAGATCTTCTAGAAGCCTTGCGAGGGGGCCGGCGACGGTGCCGGCTTGTCCGGCTTGTTCCAGCAACGGGGAGGAGGGGAGCGTTGGACGGGGCGATCGAGCGGATCGAGGCTTGGGCCTGTACCGTGCCCTTGCCCACGCCCCTGCGTTTCGGGAGCTTCGAGGTGCGCGCCCGCGACTACGCGGCGCTCAGGGTGACGACCCGCGGCGGACTCACCGCCGAGTGCCTCGGGCAGACCCGAAAGGCCCCGGTCGATGTCGCGATCCTCGATGTGCTCGCCCCCGCGCTCCTCGGCCGCGACGCCTTCGACATCGACGCGCGCGTGGCGGATCTGGACCGGGCGCTGCGCGCACTGGAGCGGGACGGCGTCTTTTCCCGCGGCGTCTCTCTGCTGGAGATGTGCCTCACCGATCTGAAGGCGCAGTCGCTCGGCCTGCCTCTCTGGGGTCTCTTCGGCGAAACGGCTGAGCCCCTCGATGTGCTGCTGGTCGAGGGCTACGAGATGAAGGGCGAGAACGACGCGATCTTTGCCGAGCGCCTGGCGGCGCGGGCGGCGGCGGGCTACCGCTTGATGAAGCTGGAGGCGGCCCACTACGAGACGCCGGCCCTGCTGGCCCGGCGCGTGGAGGCGGTGCGGCGGGCGGCCGGC
>DATBBO010000626.1:0-6306 GCA_036270995.1 Dongiaceae bacterium
ATTGCCGCCGATTCTCTGGCGCCGCGGCGCGTGGGCGAGCTCATGTTCCCGATCGCCCAGCGCCATGTCGCGCGCGTCATGCTGGTGCCGGACGAAGCGATCCGCCAGGCGCAGGAGACCCTCTGGCGGGCGCTGCATATCGTCGCCGAGCCCGGCGGCGCCACGGCGCTGGCCCCGCTGCTCGCGGGCCTCTATCGGCCCCGGCCCGGCGAGCGGATCGGCGTGCTGCTCTGCGGGGCGAACACGACGGCGGTGAATTTCGGCTGAGGCCCTGCGCGGCGAGGGAAAGGCGCAGAGTCATAAGCGTGCCCTCGGCGCGACACCCTCACCACCCGCCCTGTCCCCCTATGGGGCGAGGGGGAAAAGCGCGCGGCGCGAGCCGCTTTTCCGCCCTGTTTCATCTTCCGGGCATGCGGGCAAAGTGATAGCGTCACGCCATTCCCGGCCCGTCCGGGGAGAAGCTCGGCCATGGAAGAGGGGCGGAAGACCCGGCGGCCGATTTCGGACAAACAGAGAGGAACCGTAAGAATGAAAAAGCTAGTTGGAGCCCTGGCCTTGGGGGCCGGCCTCGCCTTGGCCGTACCCGCGGCCGTACCGGCCGCCCACGCGGCGACGCCGAAGAACACGCTGATCCAGGCGTCGCATATCGACGACATCATCACCCTCGATCCGGCGGAGATGTACGAGCTCTCCACCTACGAGGTGAACGGCAACGTCTACGAGAACCTGGTCGCCATCAACCCGCACAATACCGGGGAGATCCTGCACAAGGCGGCCGAGAGCTGGTCGGTCTCCGACGACGGCAAGACCTACACCTTCAAGCTGCGCCCTGGCATGAAGTTCCAGAGCGGCAACCCGGTGACCGCCGCCGACGTCGTCTACTCCTTCCAGCGGCTGACCGCCCTCAACAAGGCGCCGGCCTTCCTGATCCAGGACAATTTCGGCATCACGCCCGACAACATGAAGGACACGCTGCAGGCGGTCGACCCTCTGACCTTCAAGATGACCGTCGACAAGGCCTACGCGCCCTCCTTCGTCATCAACGTCCTCTGCGCCACCAACTTCGCCATCGTCGACAGCCAGCTGCTGAAGTCGAAGGAGGCGAAGCAGGCCGACGGCACCAACGACTGGGGCAATGGCTGGCTGAAGACCAACTCGGCCGGCTCGGGGCCCTTCATGATCACCCAGTGGAAGCCGAACGAGGTGATCACGATGGAGGCCAATCCCAACTGGTACGGGCCCAAGCCGAAGCTGAAGCGCGTCGTCTGGCGCCATATCGCCGAGGAATCCTCCCAGCGCCTGCTGCTGGAATCCGGCGATGTCGACATCGCCCGCAACCTCTCGGCCGACCAGCTCGACGGGCTGCGCGCCAAGGGCGGGTTCGTGACCACGGCCACCGCGCAGAACACCAATCTCTATGCGGGCCTCAACACCAAGAACCAGTATTTGTCGAACCCGAAGGTCCGCGAAGCGATCCGCTATCTCGTCGACTATGACGGGCTCGAGAAGACCGCGCTCCGCGAGGGCTGGATCATCAATCAGACCTTCCTGCCCAACGGCGTGCTGGGCTTCGTCGATTCCCGCCCCTACAAGCTCGACATCGCCAAGGCCAAGGCGCTGCTGACGGAAGCCGGATATCCCAACGGATTCCCGCTCACCGTCAATGTCGCCTCGACCGAGCAGTCGCGCATGGACATCGCCCAGAGCCTGCAATCCACCTTCGCCAAGGTCGGCATCCAGCTGAAGATCCTGGCCTCGGACCAGAAGACGGTGATCACCACCTACCGGGCCCGCAAGCACGATATCGCCTTGCTCACCTGGGGCGTCGACTACTTCGATCCGAACACCAACATGTCCTTCGTGGTCAACACCGACAATTCCGACAAGCCGGCGAGCAAGCCGCTGGCCTGGCGCAACGGCTGGATGGACGAGGCCTTCAACAAGCAGGCCGCCGAGCTGAAGATGGAGCGCGATACCGACAAGCGTATGGCGGGCTATCAGGCCATGATCAAGGAATGGCAGCCCATCTCGCCCTTCGCGATGATGTATCAGCAGAACTGGGTTGCGGCCCTCTCGCCCAAGGTGAAGAACTTCTTCATCGGGCCGTCGAACGAGATGACCCAGTACCTCACCGTCAGCAAGCAGTGAGACTGCTGACATAACCTCGAAAGCCTGTCATCGCTGCAGCAAGCATGGTTGACAGAGCCCTACCGATCGAGAGCGGCGCCTCATCCCTTCACGGGGTGAGGCGCCTGCTTATCGCGGGTGGCGGGGTGGCGTTCTCCCTCCTCGCGACCTTCCTCGGCCTCCTCCTCATCACCTTCGTCATCGGCCGGCTGATGCCGATCGATCCGGTGCTGGCCGCCGTCGGCGACCGCGCCAGCCAGGCGACCTACAATCAGGTGAAGGCGGCGATGGGCCTCGACCTGCCCATCTGGCACCAGTTCCTGATCTACGCCTGGAACGTGCTGCACGGCGATTTCGGCATGTCGACCCTGACCGCCCGCCCGGTCCTGGAGGATCTAATACGCGTCTTTCCCGCGACCGCGGAGCTCGCCACCCTGGGCATCATCATCGGCACCGTGCTCGGCATTCCGCTGGGCGTGTGGTCGGCGGTCTACCGGAACAGCTTCCTCGACCACATCATGCGCGTCCTTGGTCTGGTCGGCTATTCAGTGCCGATCTTCTGGCTCGGCATCATGGGGCTGCTTGTATTCTACCTGCAGCTCCAATGGGTCGGCGGGCCCGGGCGCCTCGACGTCTATCTCGACGGCGAGGTGCCGACGGTCACCGGCATGATCCTGGTCGATTCCCTCCTGGCCGGCGACTGGGAGGTGTTCGACAATGCCTTCAGCCACATCATCCTGCCGGCGACGCTGCTCGGCTATTACTCGCTCGCCTATATCTGCCGCATGACGCGCAGCCTGATGCTGGAGCAGCTGAACCAGGAATATCTCATCACCGCCCGGGTGAAGGGCCTGTCGGAGCGCCGCGTCATCTGGCGCCATGCCTTCGGCAACATCATGGTGCCGCTGATCACCGTGGTGGCGCTCGCCTTCGCCAACATCCTGGAGGGATCGGTGCTGACCGAGACCGTCTTCGCCTGGCCGGGGATCGGCCGCTACATCACCACCGCCCTGCTCAGCGCCGACATGAACGCCGTCCTCGGCGGCACCATCGTGGTGGGCATGATCTATATCGGGATGAATCTGCTCTCGGACATCCTCTACCGGATCGTGGATCCGCGCGCCCGATGAGCGGCGGCGAGGCAAGCCTGCCGGCGCCCTCCGGCCTGAAGCTCTGGCTCACCACCGAGGCCCCCGGCTCCGGCTGGCAGGCGGCCTGCGGGCGATTCTATCGCGGCTGGCGCGCCTTCGCCCGCAACCCGCTGGGGCTGATCGGGTTCGCGATCGTCGTCCTGCTCCTGCTCTGCGCCGCGTTCGCGCCCTGGATCGCGACGGCGGATCCCACGGCCCAGGATCTCTCGCTCCGCCTCCAGCCGCCCAGCGAGGCGCATTGGCTGGGCACCGACCGCATGGGCCGCGACACCTTCTCCGATCTCGTCTACGGCTCGCGCGTCACCCTCTATATCGTGGTGCTGGTGCTGCTGATCGCCGCTCCGGTCGGCCTCCTTGTCGGCTCGACCGCCGGCTATCTGGGCGGGCGGCTCGACCAGATCTTGATGCGCATCACCGACATCTTCTTCTCCTTTCCGCGGCTGGTGCTGGCGCTCGCCTTCGTCGCCTCGCTCGGGCCCGGCCTCAACAACGCCATCATCGCGATCGCGCTCACCGCCTGGCCGGCCTATGCCCGGGTGGCGCGGGCCGAGACCCTCGCCATCCGCCGCACCGACTTCATCTCCGCGGTCCGGGTCCAGGGTGCCGGCAGCTGGCGCATCATCTTCCGCCACATCATGCCGCTCTCGCTGCCCTCGGTGATCGTGCGCGCCACCCTCGATATGGCCGGCATCATCCTGACGGCCGCGGGGCTCGGGTTCCTGGGGCTCGGCGCCCAGCCGCCCACCCCCGAATGGGGCGCCATGATCGCCGTCGGGCGCCAGAACATCCTCGACCAGTGGTGGGTGGCCGCCGTTCCCGGCATGGCGATCTTCATCGTCAGCCTGGGCTTCAATCTGCTGGGCGACGGGCTGCGCGACGTGCTCGACCCGAAGATGACCTAGGAGGGCCGCGCAAGTGGAACAGCCGCTGCTCCGGGTCGAGAATCTCTCGGTGCGCTATGTGACGCCGACCGGCACGGTCGATGCCCTGAAGAAGGTGAGCTTCGAGCTCGGCCGGGAGAAGCTGGGCGTCGTCGGCGAATCGGGCTCCGGCAAATCCACCCTCGGCCGCGCCATATTGAAGCTGATCCCCCGCCCGGGACAGGTGAGCGCGGAGCGGATCGAGTTCATGGGCCGGGACCTCACGCGCGTCTCAGAAGCCGAGATGCGGCGCATCCGCGGCAAGCAGATGACCATGATCCTGCAGGATCCAAAATTCTCGCTGAACCCGGTGATGCGCACCGGCGACCAGATTCTCGAGGCGCTGTCGGTTCATGGCCGGATCGGCCGCCGCCCGGGGCACAAGCGCGTCCTGGACATCCTGAAGGCCGTGCGCATCCGCGATCCCGAGCGCGTCTACAACGCCTATATCCACGAGCTCTCCGGCGGCATGGGCCAGCGGGTGATGACCGCCATGATGCTGGTGACCAACCCCATGCTGCTCATCGCCGACGAGCCGACCTCGGCCCTCGACGTGACCGTGCGCATGCAGGTGCTGGCCATCATCGACGATCTCGTCACCCAGCGCGGCATGGGGCTGATCTTCATCAGCCACGACCTCAACCTCGTCGGCTCCTTCTGCGACCGGATTCTCATCATGTATGGCGGGCGGATCGTCGAGAGCTGCCGGGCGGCGGATCTGCACAAGGTGACCCACCCCTATAGCCGGGGCCTGCTGGAATCCCTTCCCAGCATCGAGGAGCCCAAGGCGGTGCTCGCGACGCTCAAGCGCGATCCGGCCTGGCTCGCGGGGCCCTGATGGCCGATCTCCCGTCCAGCCTGCTCGATGTGCGCAACCTGCATGTCGTCTTCGGCCATGGCCACAACAAGGTTCATGCGGTGCGGGGCGTCTCCTTCGCCGTCGCCAAGGGCGAATGCTTCGGCATCGTCGGCGAATCGGGATCGGGCAAGACCACGGTGCTGCGCTCGCTCTGCGGTCTCAACACCCATTGGGAAGGCGAGATCCTGATCGACGGGCGCCCGGCGCCCCGCCATCCCGACCGCGCCTTCTGCCGCACGGTCCAGATCGTGTTCCAGGACCCCTATGGCTCGCTCCATCCGCGCCATACCGTCGACCGGTGCCTGCGCGAGCCGCTGGAGATCCATGACATCGGCGATCGCGACAAGCGCATCAGCGAGACTCTCCAGGCCGTGGGCCTCGACAAGAGCTTTCGCTATCGCTACCCGCACCAGCTTTCGGGCGGCCAGCGCCAGCGGGTCGGCATCGCGCGCGCCCTGATGCTGGAGCCGAAGCTTCTGTTCCTGGACGAACCCACCTCCGCCCTCGATGTCTCGGTGCAGGCGGAGATCCTCAATCTCCTGATGCGGCTGCGCAAGGAGCGCGGCTTCACCTATGTCCTCGTCACCCACGACCTCGCCATCATCTCGCATATGTGCGAGCGGCTGATCGTGATGAATGTGGGCCGCGTCGTCGAGGCGATGCCGGTGACGGCCTTGCGCGAGCGCACGCCGGAGAACCCCTATACGCAACAGCTCCTGCAGGCGAGCCTCGGTTATGACCGCAAGGCGGTCGAGCGGTACCAGACCTTCGATTGAATCGCCTCGGTCGCGGCTTTCCGGTTGTCACCGGAATGGTGGATGAAACAGGGCGTCTTCCCCATTTCGTCATTCCCGCGAAAGCGGGAATCCAGGGCAACCAGCAAACTGTCTCCCGTCAGAGCAGGATTTCGTCGTAAAGGTCCCGCCACTGCGGATTGCTACCCTCGATCAGCTCGAGCTTCCAAGCCCTGCGCCATTTCTTGATCTGCTTCTCGCGCCGGATCGCCTCGGGCATCGTGTCGTAGAATTCCACATGGACGAGAAGATAGACGCCGTAAGTCTTTGTAAACCCTTCGACGCTTCCCGACCGATGCTCCCAGATTCTGTGCAAAATGTCGCCGGTCACGCCCACATAGAGCGTCCCATTCGGCTTGCTCGCGAGGATGTAGACACAGGGCCGCTTCATGTCCGCGTCGGTGGACATCCAGGGCGAGCAGCAATGCCTGCAGCCCTGGATTCCCGCTTTCGCG
>DATBBO010000627.1:0-7852 GCA_036270995.1 Dongiaceae bacterium
CCCTCTATTGGCCGATCTACGATACCGATACTGGGGGCCCGCTGATGTTCCTCTCCGACCTGCTGGTGGAGGAGAACTGGCGGGGCCGCGGCCTGGCCCTCGATCTCATGGCCACTGTCGCACGGGAGGGTATGGCCGCCGGCCATCGGGGCATGATCTGGGAGGTGCTCCGCAACAACGCGCGGGCCCGCGCCTTCTACCGCCGCTTGGCCGAGGAAAGCGACGAGGCGATCGTCGTCAATTGCGCCGATGACGATTTCCGCCGGCTGGCGGCGGAGGGGGTGGCGGTTACGGGCTAGGGCGCCCTCGGCGGACGGCCTCGCGATGGGCGATGTAGAGGCCGCTGGCGACGACGATGGCAGCACCCAGCCAGACGAAGCGATCGGGGATCTGGCCCCAGATGGCATAGCCGAATACGGCCGCGACCAGGAGTGCCGAGTATTCGAAAGGCGCCACCAGGGAGACCGGCGCCAGGCGGTAGGCCTCGGTCAGCGCCATCTGGGCGATCCCGCCCAGAAGGCCGATCGAGATCAGGCAGACCAGCATCAGGGGCGTGGGCGTCGCCCATTGCCAGGGCAGGCTCGCGGCGCCGAACAGTGCCGCGCAGACCGTGTAGTAGAAGGCCATGGTCGCGGCCGGCTCCCGCGTCGCCACCTTGCGGATCTGGATCATGGCCACGGCATAGAGCGCGGCACTCGCCAGCGGCACCAAAGCGATGGACCCGAAGACCCCGCTTCCCGGCCGGGTGATGATCAGGATACCGATGAAGCCGGCCCCGACCGCGCTCCAGCGCCGCCAGCCGACCTTCTCTCCCAGCATCGGCACCGAGAGGCTGGTGAGAAAGATGGGTGCCGAGAGGCCGATGGCGACCACATCGGCGAGCGGCATCACGGCGAAGGCGTAGAAGGTGAGCGCCATGCTGGTGACGCCGGTGATGGCCCGCACGATATGCTGCCTGACATATCGCGTGCGCAGCACCGAGAAGCCGCCGGCGCGGCGGATGAAGAAGAACAGGGGAATGAAGGCGAAGGTGTTGCGAAAGAAGATGACCTGGCCAATGGGCTGGTGCTCGGAGGCCAGCTTCACCAGGGCGTCCATGAGGCCGAAGACCAAGACGCAGAGCAGCATGGAAAGGATGCCCCGAAGGGCATCGCGCCGCTCGGAGAGGGCCGCAGTCTCGCTCACGAAGATGATCCCGAAGGAAGGGGTAGTGGAATCGGAGATTAGCCGAAAAAAGCCGCCAATCTACGGGCCTTCGCGCAGGGGAGCCATGCATCGCGCCACGACCCGATACCGGTATCGCAGAGCCATTTGGGGGCGATTTCGGGGCTTGGCGCCTTCCCGGGGATACCCTAGATTGCGCCCGCACGGCGGAAAACCAAGAGCCGGCGGGAGTCTGGGATTTTGGCGGATATTGCAGCGGTCGAAGCCCGCGCAGTCACGAAGATTTTCGGCGCCGGAGCGGAGGGCGTGCGGGCCCTCGACGACGTGTCGGTCGCCATCCGGCAGAATGAATTCTTCACGCTTTTGGGCCCATCGGGCTGCGGCAAGACCACGCTGCTGCGCCTGATCGCGGGCTTCGAGCAGCCGACTTCGGGGGAGATCCTGCTCAAGGGCAGCCCGGTCGAGCATCTGCCGCCCTATCAGCGGGCGGTCAACACGGTGTTCCAGAGCTACGCGCTTTTCCCCCACATGACGGTGTCCCAGAACATCTCCTTCGGCCTGGAGATGCGCGGCGCCCCCAAGGAGAAGACGGGCAGCGTGGTCGAGGAGATGCTGTCCCTGGTCAAGATGACCGGGCTCGGCAACCGGCGTCCCTCCCAGCTCTCCGGCGGCCAGCAGCAGCGCGTGGCGCTCGCCCGCGCTCTCGCCAATCATCCCGAGGTGCTGCTGCTGGACGAGCCGCTCTCGGCCCTCGACCTGAAGCTCCGTCAGGAGATGCGCAGCGAGCTCAAGAACCTGCAGCGGCGCACCGGCATCACCTTCGTCTTCGTGACCCATGACCAGGAGGAGGCGCTCACCATGAGCGACCGGATCGCGGTCATGAGCAGGGGCAAGATCCAGCAGCTCGGCGCGCCGCTGGACATCTACGAACGGCCCGTGAACCGGTTCGTCGCGGATTTCATCGGCGACACGAATTTCATCGAGGCGGCGGTCGATGGCCGCGAGGGAGAGTTCGTGCATTGCCGGGTGGAAGGGGGCCTCGATTTCCTGGCCCATCCGACCGGCAATCCGGCGCCCGGTGCCAAGGTGACGCTCGCGGTGCGCCCGGAGAAGATCCTGCTCAAGGCCGGCGGCGGCCTCGGCACCGTGGCTCAGACCGTCTATGTCGGCACCGACACCAACTACGAGATCCGCCTTGCCGACAGCCTGCGCCTCAATGTCCGGGTCCAGAACGCCATGGATGGGCGCGCGCAATTCGCCGTCGGCGACAAGGTCGGCATCGACGTGCCGCCGGGTGCGGCCCGGATGCTTGTGGACTGAGATCCTCCATGTCCGTCGCGACCCTCCCCGCCGAATCGACACCCGCTTCCGAGCGCGTCGCCAGGGCCCAGGCCGTTGCCCGCAAGCGCTGGCTTCGAACCCGCTGGGGGCTCTCGGCCCCGGCGCTCATCATCATCACCCTGTTCGGCATCCTGCCGCTCATGATCATGGTGATCTATTCCTTCCTCGAGGCGGGCGAATATGGCGGCGTCGTCTGGAACTTCTCCACCGACGCCTATGTCTCCTTCCTGTTCCAGCGCGACATCTTCGACGGCACCCTCAGCTTCTCCCCCGACTATCTCGTCATCTATCTGCGCTCGATCATTTTGGCGTTCGCCACCACGGTGATCTGCCTGGTTCTGGGCTTTCCCACCGCCTACTTCATGGCGACCCGGCCCCCCGCCCGGCGCCAGCTTTGGGTGTTCCTGATCACCATCCCCTTCTGGTCGAACCTGCTGGTGCGAACGCTGGCCGTGATGCTGATCATCCGCGACGAAGGCATCGTCAACGACGTCCTCCTCTGGCTCGGCGTGATCGACAAGCCGATCGTCATGCTCTTCACCAATTTCGCTGTCATGCTGGGGCTGCTCTACAGCTTCCTGCCCTTCATGGTCCTCCCCCTCTACGCCAGCCTGGAGAAGATGGACTTCCGCCTGGTGGAGGCCGGCTTCGATCTCTACGCCACCCGCGGCAAGGTGCTGCGCCGGATCATCATTCCGCTGGCCAAGCCCGGCATCGTGGCCGGCTGTCTGCTCGTCTTCATTCCTGCCATCGGCGCCTATGTCACGCCCCTCATACTGGGCGGGGGCAAGCATCTGATGATCGGCGCCCTGATCGCGCTCCAGTTCGGCTCATCGCGTAACTGGCCGTTGGGCTCAGCCCAGGCGCTGATCTTGATGGCCGGCGTCTTGATCGCCCTCCTGTTCTATGTCCGCTCCACCACCGGAAAGGCGCAGGCGTTCCATGGCTGACGCCACCCTTACGGATGTCCCGATTTCTACGGTCAGCAAGGGGCGGCCGCGCAAGGCCCTCGATCTGCGCTACCAGCCAGGCTTCGGCACCATCGCGGTTTGCTGCCTCGTTCTGCTCTATGCGCCGATCCTGGTCTTGACGATATTTTCCTTTAGCTCCGGCCCATCGATAACGCGCTGGAGCGGCTTCGGCCTCAACTGGTATGTTGCCGCGCTGCACAATGCAGGATTCCACGCCGCCGCGCTGAACACGCTGAAGATCACGATAACGGCGACCATCGTCTCGACCTTGGTCGCTACCGCCGCAGCCCTGGCAACCACGCGCACCCGGCGCTGGCCCGGCCAGACGGCCTCCTTCATCGTCATAAACCTGCCGCTCATGGTGCCGGAAATCATCACCGCGGTGGCGAGCCTCTCCTTCTTCGCGCTGCTCGCCTCCGTCGCCCATGTCAATCTTGGGCTCGGCAATCTGATGCTGGTCCATACGGTATTCTGCATCCCCTTCGCCTATATGCCGATCCGTGCCCGGCTCGAGGATATGGACCTGACCCTGGAGCAAGCGGCCGCCGATCTCTACGCGACGCCGTGGAAGGCCTTCCGGCGGGTGACCCTGCCGCTCCTCATGCCCGGCATCAGCGCCGGTGCTGCGCTTGCCTTCATCGTCTCCTTCGACGATTTCACCATCACCCAGCTTGTGGCGGGCCCCGGGCAGACGACGCTGCCCCTCTTCATCTGGGATCGCACGCGTCTGCCTCTGACGCCGGAGGTCAATGCCATGAGCACGATTCTCCTGGGTATCTCCATCGTCTTTGTGACAGTATCCTTTCTCATCGCGAGACGGCGTCGCGCATAAGAAAACGACACTTCGGAACCGAACAAGGGAGAATAAGATGAACTTGCGACTACTGGGTCTGGCGGGTGCCGCCGCCCTGGTCATGACGGCGACCTCGGCTATGGCCGCAGGCGGCGAGCTCCACATCTACAACTGGGGCAACTACACGAACCCCAAGCTGATCGAGAAATTCCAGAAGGAAACCGGCATCAAGGTGACGCTGGACAACTATGACTCCAACGAGACCATGCTGGCCAAGGTCCGGGCCGGAGGCACGGGCTACGACATCGTCGTGCCCTCCGACTACACCGTGAAGATCATGATCGAGGAGGGCATGCTGGCGGAAACCCACCCGAACCAGATGCCGAACTTCAAGAACGTCAAGCCGCAGTTCATCGACATCTATTGGGACAAGGGCCGGAACTACACCGTGCCCTGGCAGTTCGGCACGACCGCCTTCGGCGTCAATACCGCGAAATACAAGGGCGACATCGACACCTATGCCATCCTGTTCGATCCGCCGGATTCCCTGAAGGGCCGGATCAACATGCTGGATGACGAGATGTCGGTGATCCACGCGGCCGAGCGCTATCTCGGCGTGCCGCGCTGCGGTAGCGATCCGGCGAACCTGAAGAAGGTCAACGATCTCCTGCAGAAGGCGAAGCCCTATTGGCGGACCATCAGCTATGACACGGAACCCAAGATGACCTCGGGCGACGTCGACGTCACCCAGGACTGGAACGGTGACTCACGACGCATTCGCCTTCAGGTCCCGACGGTCAAATATGCCTATCCCAAGGAGGGCATCGAGGGCTGGATGGACAACGTGGCGGTGCTGAAGGACGCGCCGAACATGGAGAACGCGAAGGCCTTCCAGAACTTCGTCATGGACCCGGAGAACGCGGCCCTCATCTCCGAGTTCGCCAGCTATGGCAATGGCATCACCGGCAGCGACAAGTTCATGCCCGCCGATTTCGCCAATTCACCGGAGATCAAGGCGCCCCCCGGCTCGCCCACACCCGAGTTCGTGCCGCCTTGCTCAAAGGAAGTGCTCGAAATCTACAACAAGATCTGGACCAATCTGCGCAAGTAGCGACCCGCCGCTTCGGCGGAAACGCTATAGGGGAGGCTCCTCGGAGCCTCCCCTTTCCTTTGAGCTTTACCCAGCGCACAGCCTGTCCGTTTCGTAACGCCGAGACGCGTTGACAGCCGTCACGGCGAGAGGTAAAGCCCGACGCGAGCGAGGCGCCGGAACGCGAAGGTCGGGCGCAGCGGCAACCGAACGAAACCTCAGGTGCGCCCATGCGCTGGTCTTCGCCGACCATCTCTGCCATTCCCCGAGGGGTGGTGCCGAACCGGTGGGATTTGCTGGCCGTCCCGCTCGTCCTCAGCATTTTTTTCCTGTTCGCGGCCGGCGCCCACGAGATGACGGGCCCGCTCACCGCCCCCCAGGGCGGCGAGCTCTCCCTCGACCCTTCCCATCTGCCCTACTACGCGCTGCGCACCACGCTCCGGATGATGATCGCGATGGCGGGGTCGCTGATCTTCACCTTCACCTATGCCACCGCGGCGGCCAAGAGCCGGCGCGCCGAGGTCATCCTGGTGCCGGTGCTGGACGTGCTGCAGTCGGTGCCGGTACTGGGCTATGTCTCCTTCACCGTCACCTTCTTCCTGGCGCTCTTTCCCGGCAATGTGCTGGGCGCCGAGTTCGCCGCCATCTTCGCCATCTTCACCAGCCAGGCCTGGAACATGGCCTTCAGCTTCTACCAGTCGCTGCGCACGGTGCCGAAGGATCTGGAGGAGGTGAGCCGGAGCTTCCGCTTCTCCGCCTGGCAGAAATTCTGGTTCCTGGAGGTGCCCTTCGCCATCCCGGGGCTGATCTGGAACATGATGATGTCCATGTCCGGCGGCTGGTTCTTCGTCGTCGCCTCGGAGGCGATCGCTGTCGGGACCCACACGGTGCGCCTGCCGGGCATCGGCTCCTATGTGGCGCTCGCCATCGACGAGAAGAATCTGGGCGCCATCGGCTGGGCCCTCCTCACCATGGCCGTCGTCATCCTGGCCTATGACCAGTTCTTCTTCCGCCCTCTGGTGGCCTGGACCGACAAGTTCCGGTCCGATCTCGGCGCCGGGCAGGAAGCCCCCCAATCCTGGCTGTTGCAGCTCTTTCGCCGGGCGAGGCTGCTGAACACCGCCTTCGACCCCGTCGCCCGGCAGCTCCACCGGATCGCCACCTGGCCGGGGCCGCGGCTCATGAGTGGGCCCGGGCGGCCGGCCCCCAAGAGCATGCGCTGGCTGGGCGAGGCGCTGTGGTATGCCGGCGTGGCAGCGGTGACGGGGCTCCTGCTCTGGCAGGCGGTCGTCACCGTCTCCGGCCGGCTCGGTTGGAGCGATCTCCAGACCGCCGCCGGCCTGGGCGCGCTCACCATGATCCGCGTCGTCATCCTGATCGCGCTGGCGACCGCGGTCTGGCTGCCGCTGGGCGTGCTGATCGGGCTCAAGCCGCGCCTTGCCCAGACGGTCCAGCCCATCGCCCAGTTCCTCGCCGCCTTCCCCGCCAACCTGCTCTTCCCCGTCGCAGTCGTGGGCATCGTGCGCTTCAGCCTCAACCCCGATGTGTGGCTGAGCCTGCTCATGATCCTGGGCGCCCAGTGGTACATCCTCTTCAACGTCATCGCCGGCGCCAGCGTCTATCCCAACGACCTCCGGGATGCGGCGGCGAATCTCAGGATCGGCGGCTGGCAATGGTGGCGCCAGGTGCTCCTGCCCGGGGTCTTCCCCTATTACATCACCGGGGCGGTGACCGCCTCGGGCGGCTGCTGGAACGCCAGCATCGTGGCCGAGTATGTGAGCTGGGGTAACACGCACTTGGAAGCTCATGGGCTCGGCGCCTATATCGCCGCCGCGACCGATGCCGGCGATTTCCCCCATATCATCCTGGGGATCGCCGTGATGTCGGTTTATGTCATCCTGTTCAACCGGATACTCTGGCGCCCGCTTTACGGCATGGCCGAGCGGCGCTTCCGCTTCGACTGAGACAGAGAGGAGCCTGCTCATGGCCGCCGGACAGACTTTGATCGACGTGCGCAATGTTCGCCAGGCCTTCCCCCGGCCGTCGGGTGCGGAGCGCGTCGTCATCGACAAGGTCAACATGTCGCTGCGCGAGCGCGAGATCGTGGGCCTCCTCGGCCGCTCGGGCTGCGGGAAATCGACGCTCCTGCGCATCGTCGCCGGGCTTGCCCATGCTAGCGCCGGCGAGGTGGTCTACCTCGGCAAGCCCATCGACGGCCCCGCCGAGGGGATCGCCATGGTCTTCCAGACCTTCGCCCTCTTTCCCTGGCTGACGGTGCTGGAGAATGTGGAAGCGGGGCTCGAGGCGCAAGGCGTGCCGGAGCGCGAGATGCGCAAGCGCGCGCTGGCGGCCATCGACCTGATCGGCCTCGACGGCTTCGAATCCGCCTATCCGCGCGAGCTTTCCGGCGGCATGCGCCAGCGCGTGGGGCTCGCCCGCGCCCTGGTGGTCAACCCCGCCGTGCTGCTGATGGACGAGCCCTTCTCGGCGCTG
>DATBBO010000628.1:0-3147 GCA_036270995.1 Dongiaceae bacterium
CTGCAGAAGGTCGTGGAGGACCCGGACGGGCTCTCACAAAAGAGCTTCCCCTTCGCCGCGATCAAGCCGATTACCATCGCCGGCAAGACCGTGGCCGCATTCCGCATCTCCTATGTCGGCGAGCAGGGCTGGGAGCTGCATATGCGCTACGAGGACGGGCTCGTCGTCTGGGATGCGCTGCGCGCGACCGGCGTCATCGCCGTGGGCGTCGAGACCTACGCCAACAGCCGGCGCATGGAGAAGAGCCTGCGCCTGCAGAACGCGGATCTTCTGACCGAATACAATCTGCTGGAGGCCGATCTCGCCCGCCCCAAGGTCAAGGAGGCCGATTTCCGCGGCAAGGCCAAGCATCTGGAATACCGGGGCCGCGACCACCAGCCGGCCATGCTCTGCACGCTGGTGATGACGCGCAACATCGATTCCAAGGGCATTGCCCGCTATCCTGTCGGCACGATGCCGGTGATGGATCCAGGCACCGGCGAGGGGCTGGTCGACGAACTCGGTCGGCGCTCCTACACGACCTCGGTCGCCTACGGCCCGACCATCGGCAAGAACATCGCGCTTGCCTATCTGCCCTGGGCCTATTGCCAGACGGGCCGCAAGCTCGCCGTCGAATATTTCGGCGAGACCTACCCGGTGGAGGTGGCGGCCATCGGCTACAAGCCGCTCTACGACCCGGAGAACCTGAAGCCCCGAAGCTGAATAGAGAGAAGATTCACCACAGAGACACAGAGACACGGAGGAGGCACAGAGAAGGGAAATAGGCCGCGAAGCGGCCCAAGAATTGATGCGAGCTTCCTCGGCATGAGCCGAATTCAGCCCGCTCTCTCTGTGCCTCTGTGTCTCTGTGGTCCAACTTCTTTCTTGCCCGGGCCGTAATGTCTAGGTGAGCTCGAGACCGCGGCCGAGGCGACGGCCACGCCTTCGGCGACCGCTGCAGCGAGGTCGCGGCCGGCGAGCCTGGCCGCGAGATAGCCGGCATCGAAGGCATCGCCCGCGCCGATGGTGTCGATCACCTTCACCGGGGGTGCGGCCGCATGGACGCGGTCGGACCCCCGCCAGCCCGTGGCGCCGGCGGGGCCCTGCTTGATCACGATGGCTGCACCCGGCTTTGCCTTGCGGGCGAGCCAGCGCGCGGCAGTCTCGACATCGGGCTGGCGCGCAAGGGCGCAGCTCTCCATCTCGTTCAGCAGCAGATGATCGCAGGCCCGAAGCCAGACCGTGGCCCGGCGGATGATGGTCTCGCTCCAGCCCTCGCTCGGCCAGCCCGTGTCGAGGGCGATCTCGAAACCCCGCTCCACCAGGAGATCGATCAGGGCCTCGTAGGATTCGAGCAGCCGGGGGCTGAGGAAGGCCCCCAGCAGCAGCGCGATGTCGCCCTGCCGGGCGCGGGCCGGCAGGCGCCGAAGCGCGTCCTTCAGGGTCATGACCGCCAGATGGCCTTGGGAGGTGAGGAAGGTGCGCTCGCCATTGGGATGGCTGACGCCGACGGAGACGGTGGTGGGTACCGGCGCCACCGGCAGGCCGCGGCCCGCGCTTCCGAAGGCCTGGCGCAGCCAGCGCCCGAAGACGTCGTCGCCGATATTGCAGACGAGGCTATAAGGCACGCCCAGCGCTTGGAAGGCGAGCGCCACATTGCCGGCGGCCCCGCCGACCCTGAGCGCACTCTCGGGCAGGATGTTCTCGGTCCCCGGCGCCGGCCAGGGGGCGAGCGGCCCCATAATCAGATCGACGTTCACATTGCCGATGACGTGAACTCTCGGCGAGCCTCGCCGTCCGCTCATTCGATGCCCGTCACCTTGCTGGTGCGCAGCGGCTCCCCTACCCGCGGCACATGCTGCCCGGCGAGATCGATCATCAGGCGCTGCAGTGAGGGCATCAAAGCGAAGGCGGCGGCGAAGCCGTCCAGCGCCGGAAAGGCGATGGTGACGCAGCCTTCCAGCACCGGCTCGCCGCTGACATCGAAGACCACCGGCGTGGCCCCCGTCTCGCGGCAGGTCGTCACCAGCCGCTGGTTGAGCTTCGTCTCCTCGCCCCCGCCGCGCAGCAGAATGACGCCGAGCGAAGGCGTCAGGATCTCGAGCGGCCCATGGCGGAACTGCCCGCCTTCCAGCGCCATCACCGGCAGGCGTCCCAGCTCCATGAGGCAGAGCGCGCCCGCCTCGGCGAGGCCAGCGAGGCTGCCGCGGCCGCTGACGATGACCGCGCTTTTCCGCGCGAGCGCGTTGAGCGCCGCATCGACCGGAAGCTCGAGGGGCCGGCGCAGGAGCTCGAGCGCGGGGGCCAGATCCTCACCCAGCGCTGCGATCACCGCGGCATGCAAGCTGAGGCAGATCATGAGGCTCCGCGTCGCCGCAAAGGCGTGCTCGGTACCGCCGACCCCGGTCAGCGCGGGAATCCTCCGCGCGAGAGCGCTCGATGACTCGAGCGTGATGCCGAAGCGCTCCTCCCGGCCAGCGGGGCGATCCAGATATTGCAGCACCTCGCCCGAGCCGCCGGATTGGGAGGTGAGGATCGCAGTCCGCGGAAGATCGGGAAAGGGCGCAGCCAGAAGCTCGGAGGCCACGACCGCCGTCGCATCGATGCCACGCGCGCGATAGGCGGGCTCCGCCGCCCGGGCGACGAAATGCGAACCGCCCATGCCGATGAGAAGGAGTCGTCCCGTCCGGCGCAGGCTCTCGGCGACGCGCGCGGCCGGTGCCGCGGCACCCACGAAGGAGGCGAGCGCATCGCGATGCTGTCGGGCCCTCTCCGCCTCGATGAGATCGAGCCCGGAGGGCCTGTGTTCCTTGGACTCGCCTTGGCCGTCCTTCATCGCCTCAGCCTTTCACGCCGCCGGCGGAGAGGCCGGCAATCAGGGTCTTCTGCAGGAAGAAGGCAATCACCAGCGCCGGGACGGCCGTCAATATCCCGGCCGCGGAGATGATGCCGTAATCCGTTGCCCGCCCCGCGGCGAAATCGGCGATGGCGACCGGCAGGGTCTTGGCCCGAAGATCGTTGGTATAGAGGAGCGCGTAGAAGAACTCGTCCCAGGCGAGCAGCACGGCGAAGAGGGCCGCGGTGCCAAGGCCGGCTTTCGCGATGGGCAGGGTCACATGGCGCAGCACCCCGAAGAGCCCGACGCCATCGATGCGCGCTGCCTCCTCG
>DATBBO010000629.1:0-2587 GCA_036270995.1 Dongiaceae bacterium
CTACAAGGTGCGGCTCATCCTGGCGCTGACAGGGCGGCCCTACCGGGCGGTGGATGTCAGCCAGGTGCGCGGCGATCCGAGCACGCCCACCTTTCGCGCGATCAATCCGATCGGCAAGGTCCCGGCCGTGGTGCTCGAGGACGGGCGCCATCTTGCCGAATCCGGCGCGATCCTGTTCTGGCTCGCCCGCGGGACCCGCTACTTCCCGGAGGATCCCTGGGCCCAGGCCGAGATCCTGCAATGGATGTTCTTCGAGCAGTACAGCCACGAGCCCTTTATCGCAGTGAACCGCTACCTGATGCATTTCGCGCCGGAGGGGGATCCCCGGCGCGATCGCTTGGCCGTCAATGCCGAACGCGGGCACTTCGCGCTCTCGGTGATGGAGCAGCATCTGGCGAAGTCGGACTGGTTCTCGCCCAGCGGCTATTCCATCGCCGATATCGCCCTCTACGCCTATACCCATGTCGCCGATGAGGGAGGCTTCGACCTCGGCCCCTATCCGAAGATCCGCGCCTGGCTGGACCGCCTGGCGCGCCAGCCCGGCCATGTGAAGATCATGGATCAGACCAGCGCCGTGGAAGTGAAGGAATTCGCGCGCTGACCCTTATTATTGGCTGCCCGCGACGGCCCTGAACTCATCCCAGGTGATCTTGCCGTCCTGGTTCTGGTCCGCGGACTGCAGGAGGGCAGCGTAATACGCCTGGATCTCGTCCAGGGTGATATAGGCATCGCCATTGCTGTCGATCTTGGTGAAACGGGAGTGGCACCGGGCGATCTCGGCGGTGTTGGTCCCAGGAATCCCGGCGCAGTATTGATCCTCCCGCAGCCGGCCTGCATCGTCCGGGCCCATCCGCTTGAAGCGCTTGGCTTCATAGCCCATGACCTCGTCCAGGGTGATGTAGCCGTCGTGATTGCGGTCGTGCTCGACGAACCATTCCTTGGCGAGCGTCTCATTCGTCTGTTGCGCAAGGAGGGGCCGGCTGAGCAGGACGGAGGATGCGAGCAGGGCGGCCAGGGCAAGCGAGGTCACGTTGCGCATGGGGGCTCCTCAGGTCGGGGGGCTCGGGTTCTCTGCTGTATCGCGCAGGAGTTCGTAGAGCGCAATCGCCGCCGCATTGGACACATTCAATTGATCGATCGGCCCGCGGGTTGGAAGGCGGACCAGCTGGTCGCAATGCTCGCGGGTGAGGCGGCGCAGCCCCGTGCCCTCGGCCCCGAGCACGAGGGCGGTGCGGCCCGCGGGCTTGGCCTCGGCCAAGGTCATCTCCCCCTCGGCCGCCAGGCCCAGGCACCAGAACTCGCCCTGCTTCAGCGCCTCGATGGCGCGGGAGAGGTTGACGACCCTGACCAGCGGCAGCACATCCAGGGCGCCGGAGGCTGCCTTGGCCAGGGCGCCGGATTCCGGTGCGGCATGCCGCTCGGTCAGGATGACGCCCGCTGCACCCAGAGCCGCCGCCGAGCGCAGGATCGCCCCCACATTCTGGGGATCCGTCACCTGGTCGAGAAGCAGCAGCCGGGTCGGCGGCTCTGCGGGCAGATCCTCCAGGAGCTCGGCGAGGTCGATCATCGGCAGGGGATCGACAAGGGCGGCCAACCCCTGATGCAACGCACCCTGGGGCAGCATGGCCGAAAGGGCCGCGGGATCGACCCGCTCGGCGGCGCGATGGGGTGGCAAGCCCGCCATCTCGCCATCCACCGCCAGCAGGCGGCGGATTTGGCGGCGCGGGTTCGCCAAGGCCATGGTCACTGGGTGGTGACCATATATCCAGAAGCTACCGCCTTGCTGCCGGTCAGCGCGGGGGCCATGGGCCGGAGGGAAGCCCTTTTGCTGGAAGCGCTTGCGCGACGGCATGATCGCCCTTAGTATAGCGGCAGTTTTGGTGCTTCAGGCAAGCACCCTCGACGCGGACCTAGCTCCCAGGTCGGCGACGGAGGGCTTGCCTCTTTACGTTTGGGCATTGACAGGCAAAGAGAAATCCAGATAGATCGCGGGCTTTGCCCGAACCCGGCGGGTCGCCGATCCGGAGGGGTGCCCGAGTGGCTAAAGGGGACGGGCTGTAAACCCGTTGGCTTCGGCCTACGAAGGTTCGAATCCTTCCCCCTCCACCAGCGACCCCCTTTCAGGGTCGGGGTGGTCCGGCCGGCGGATCTGGGACGAGGCGCGGGTGTAGCTCAATGGTAGAGCTCCAGCCTTCCAAGCTGGCTATGCGGGTTCGATTCCCGTCACCCGCTCCAGTCGCGCGGGTGACGGATGGAAGCGGCGGGCCGAAGGGCGATGGACAGAGGAAGAGAGAGTTAAGGACCGGGCATGTCGAAGGCGAAATTTGAGCGGACGAAGCCGCATTGCAATGTCGGGACGATCGGGCATGTGGACCATGGGAAGACGTCGCTGACGGCGGCGATCACGAAGGTCCTGGCTGAGACGGGCGGGGCGACCTATACGGCGTATGATCAGATCGACAAGGCGCCGGAGGAGAAGGCGCGTGGGATCACGATCTCGACGGCGCATGTTGAGTACGAGACGAAGGCGCGCCACTACGCGCATGTGGATTGCCCCGGGCATGCGGACTACGTGAAGAACATGATC
>DATBBO010000630.1:0-3978 GCA_036270995.1 Dongiaceae bacterium
GATGGCGGCATCGGTCTGCAGGAAGTCGTCATAGGGGCCGGCGTTGATGTCGCGCTGGCGGGCGGAGAGGATGCCTGCGGTCACCGTTCCGCCGAGTCCGAAGGGATTGCCGATGGCGAGCACCCAATCGCCGATGCGCGCCTTGTCGGAGTCGCCCCATTCCACATAGGGCAGCGCCGAGGGGGCGTCGATCTTCAGCAGCGCCAGGTCGGTCTTCGGGTCATGGCCGATGAGCTTGGCCTTGTATTCCGTATTGTCCTGCATGCGCACGGTGATCTCTTCGGCGCCCTCGATGACGTGATTGTTGGTCACGATGTAGCCGCTGGGGTCGATGATGAACCCCGAGCCGAGGGAGGTCGCCTCACGCGGGCCGCTGTCGCCCCCGCCGCCATTGTCGCCGTTCTGATCGCCGTTTCCGTTATCCCCATTCTGGTCCCCGTTCTGATCGCCGTTCTGATCACCCTGGCCGCGGCGCTGACGGTCGAAGAACTGCCGGAAGAGTTCCTCGAGATCGGGATCGCTGCGCCCGGCATCGGTGATCTTCGTGGTGGTTGCGATATTCACCACGGCCGGCAAGAGCTTCTCCGCCAGATCGGCGAAGCTTTCCGGGGCACTGCGGGCGAAGGCCGCCGGCCCCATGGCAAGGAGCATCGCGACCAGCAGGGGGGTGAGGGCGAAGCGGGCGAGAGAGCGGTACGTCACCTCGGGACTCCTAGCGGCGGACCACCCGGTCCGCCTGAACGGTTCAATGGGTTGCGACATCCAATACTATAAGGATTCTGGCCGGTTCCGGGTCCCTGAACGGCGACCAGGCGGAACCATGGGCTGTCACCAGCAAGATAGGCCATTTCGGGGTCCAGCGGTCCAGGTTTTTAATGGCTGCGGCCGTCTCTCTCCTGCCCCTATCCACGTACGGCCCAGACCAAGATCAGGCCCGCCAGCATGGCCAGGATGCCTATGCCCCTGAGCAGCCCGGCTGGCTGGACAAGGAGAGTCGCCAGTGCCCGCTTGGCCGAGCCCGGAGCGGCGGCGAAGGTCAGGCCCTCGATCACCAGCATGAGCCCGAAAGCCGTCAGGACATCGGCGAGGCCGGACGCCATCCGGCTAGGGCGACGGCGATGTGGTTGCCGTACCGCCGGGCGCGGGCGGTGCCTCCGGGTTGTAGCTGTTGCCCAGGAAGTAGCGGAAGAAATCGCCGTCCGCCGGGCCGACATAGCTCGTGGTCGTGCTGGGCAGCGCCGTCTCCAGCGCCTGCATCGAGCGGTAGAAGTCGAAGAAGGCTGGATCGCGGCCATAGGCAGCGGAATAGATGGCCGATGCCGAGGCATCGCCCTCGCCGCGCAGGATCTCGCTCTGCTTGCGCGCGTTGGCGGAGATGACCACCGCCTGCTTGTCGGCCTCGGCGCGCAGCGTCACGGCGTCCTTCTGCCCTTCGGCCCGGATCTTGCGGGCTTCCTGCTCGCGCTGGGTCTGCATCCGGCGGAAGATGGCCTGGCTGTTGGCCGGCGGCAGATCGACGCGCTTGATGCGTACGTCGATCACCTCGATGCCGAAGCTCTTGGTATCGGCGTTCACCCGGCGGGCGATCTCCTGCATGAACTGGGCCCGCTGCTGGGTCAGGATGGCGGCCATGGAGACATTGCCCAGCACCTGGCGCAGATTGGCGCTCATGATCGCGCCGAGACGTCCCTGTACGCCGATCTCGTTATTGACCGACTGGTAGAAGAGCAGCGGATTGACGATCCGGTAGACAGCGAAGGAAGAGACGTCGACCTGCTTCAGATCGACGGTCGGCACTTCCTCGGATGGCGCATCGTAATTCAGCACCCGGGCGTCGAAGAAGACGACGTTCTGGACGAAGGGAATCTTGAAGTAGAGACCCGGGTTCTCATCGACCCTGACCGGGCTTCCGAATTGGAGGACCAGCGCGCGCTCAGAAGGCTGCACGATGTAGCAGGCGGAGAGCAGCAGGATCGCCGCGACCACCGCGCCGACGATGATGCCGACCAGCGGGCGGTTCATTGACCGCTCCCGCTGCCGCTGCCCTGGGCCGGCGGCGCCTGGTTGTTGGGCTGCTGCTTCAGCAACTCGTTCAGGGACAGATAGGGCAAGGTGCCGGTGCCGCTCTTGCTGCCCACCAGTACCTTGTTCATGCCCTTCAGCACCTGCTCCATCGTCTCCAGATAGATGCGGCGCTGGGTGATCTCCTTCGCTTTCTGATACTGGGTCAGCACCGACACGAAGCGCTGGGCATTGCCGGTGGCGATCGCCACTGTCTGCTCCTTGTAGGCCTCGGCACCCTTGATGATCTGCTGAGCCTGACCTTCGGCGCGCTGGGTGACCTCGTTGTAGTAGGCTTGCGCCTCGTTGACGGAGCGCTCCTTGTCGGCACTCGCCGCCTGGACATCGCGGAAGGCATCGATGGTCGCTTCGGGCGGGGCGATATTCTGCATGGCCACCTGGGTCACGAGCACGCCGGACTGATAGTCATCCAGCAGCTTCTGCACGCGGTCGCGCGCCGTACCCTCGATCTGGCCGCGGCCCTGGGTGCGGGCGTACTCGAAGGCGGTCTGGCCGATGATCTCGCGCATCACGCTTTCGGAGACGTTCTTGACGGTCTCCTCGGGATCCCGGATGGCGAAGAGATACTTCAGCGGGTCCTTGATCTGCCAGAGCACGACGAACTGCATGCTGATGATGTTCTCGTCGCCGGTCAGCATCAGACTCTCTTCCGGCACGTCCTGGGCGAGCTGATCGCCGGTGTCGCCGGTGGAGCGGAAGCCGATCTCCACCCGGTTCACCCGCGTGACCTTCGGCGTATAGACCTCGCCGATCGGTGCGGGGAGATTGTAGTTCAGACCCGGATTGGTCAGCTTCCAGACCTTGCCCAGCACCAAGGCCACGCCCTGCTCGTCCGGCTCGACCCGATAGAAGCCGGTGGCGAGCCAGAGGGCGACGCCGATGAGGGCGATGAAGGCGAGACTGCGGCCGCTGCCGAAGCCCCCCGGCAGCATCCGCTTCACCCGGTCCTGGCCCTTGCGCAGGATGTCCTCGAGGTCCGGGGGCCTGTTGCCGCCCCCCCAGGGACCCTGGCCGCCGCCCCAAGGGCCTTGGCCGCCGCCCCCGGTCTGATTCTTCCACGGCATATCAGACTCCCTGTCCCGCTGCGAAACGACCCGGCCGCTTCCCAAGGCCGGCCGGAGCCATTACTTAAGGAGGGCCTGCGAAGAATCGCAAGCGCCGCCGCCTGTCGGCGGTCCTGCACATATCAGCAACCCTATGGAGAATTCAAGCATGGCCGAGGTAACCGAGGCCGCCGTGCTGGCCGCCCTCAAGGCCATCGCCGATCCCGATCGCGGGGTCAACATCGTCGATCTCGGCATGGTATCCGGTCTGGCGCTGCGGGCCGGCCATGTCGCCTTCGCCATCGAGGTCGACCGCGACCGCGCCGCCCGGCTCGAGGGGCTGCGCCACCAGGCCGAGAAGGCCGTATCGGCGCTGCCCGGCGTACTCTCCGTCTCTGCGGTGCTGACCGCCGAGCGGCCAGCCGGCGCCGGCAAGGCCGCGGCTTCCCAAGAGCAACGCCAGCGCCAAGCGCTTGGCCAGGCGCCCCAGGGCCCAGCGTCAGGGGGCGCCAAGCCCGGCATCCCGGGCGTCCATGCCATCGTCGCGGTGGCGAGCGGCAAGGGTGGCGTCGGAAAGTCGACGACGGCGGTGAACCTGGCGCTCGCCCTCAAGAGCCTCGGTCTCAAGGTCGGTCTCCTCGACGCCGATATCTATGGCCCCTCCCAGCCTCGCATGATGGGCATCTCCGGCCGCCCTTCCTCGCCCGACGGCCGCCGGCTCCTGCCCATGAGCAACTACGACGTGAAAGTCATGTCCATGGGCTTCATGGTGCCGGAGGACACTCCGATGATCTGGCGGGGTCCGATGGTGATGAGCGCCATCAACCAGATGCTGCGGGACGTCGAATGGGGC
>DATBBO010000631.1:0-8785 GCA_036270995.1 Dongiaceae bacterium
AGTCGGGCTGCGGGCGCACCGGCCGGCTCTGGGCCGTGGAGCATAGCGGGGTGACGCCGGATCTCATGACGGTTGGCAAGGGTATCGGCGGCGGCGTTGCCGTGGCTGCGGTGATGGGCCGCGCCGAGGCGATGACCTGGAAGCCCGATTCCTATACCTCGACCTTCCTCACCAACAATCTGAATCTTGCCGCTGCCATCGCCGCCATCGGCGTGCTGCGCGATGAGCAGCTCGCAGGGCGGGCGGCGGCGATCGGGCCGACAGGGCTCGACAAAGTGCGCCAGGCGCTTGCCGGCCTCTGGGGCGTGCGGGAGGTCCGCGGGCTCGGGCTCTGGTATGGCGTCGAGCTGGCGGATGCCAGCTGGGCCGGACGCGCCGTCAAGCTGGCGCGGGAGCGCGGCGTCATCGTCGGGCGCAGCGGTTATGAGGACAATGTGGTGAAGCTGTCGCCGGCCCTGGTGATTCCCGAGGCCGATCTTCACGCCGGTATCGATATCGTGGCCGGCGCCATCCGCGAGTCACAGGGAGCATCGGCGTGATCGAGGTCAAGAACCACATCGGCGGAACCTGGGTCGCGGGAAGCGAGGATTCCTTCGCGAGCTATAACCCGACGACGGGGGAGAGTTTGTCGCGGGCTCCGGTGAGCGATGCGGCGGCGGTCGCCGCCGCTGTCGCGGCCGCGCGCAAGGCCTTCGATACCGGCGGCTGGCGCTGGACTAAGGGATCTGTCCGGGCAGCCGCACTGCTGAAGCTGGCCGATCTGCTGGAGGCGCGCTCGCGCCCCATCAGCGAGCTGATCGCGCGCGAAATGGGAAAGCCTGTCACCGTCAACATGGCGCGGGAAGTGGAAGGGGCGGTCGACAAGCTCCGCTATTTCGCCGGGGCGGCGCGCTTCCTGGAGGGCCATGTCACAGGCTCTACGGTGCCGGAGATCTGGGACATGGTGCTGCCGGAGCCGGCCGGCGTCGCGGCGCTGATCATTCCCTGGAACGATCCGGTGGATCTGGCGGTGCGCAAGCTGGGGGCGGCGCTGGCGGCGGGCTGCACCGCCATAGTGAAATCCTCCGAGATCACGCCCGCCTCCACGGCCGCGCTGATCGAAGCCGTGCATGATAGCGGCGCCTTTCCGCCGGGGGTCGTGAACCTGCTGAGCGGACCGGGGCAGCCGACCGGCGATGCGCTGGTCGACCATCCCGGGGTCGACAAGATCTCCTTCACCGGCAGCACCGCGACCGGCATGCGGATCATGGAGCGGGCGGCGAAGCGCCTTGCCAAGGTCTCGCTGGAATGCGGCGGAAAGTTTCCGGCCATCATCTGCGCCGATGCCGATCTCGAGCGCTGCCTAGATGCTGTGACCTACGGCGCTTTCATGTATGGCGGCCAGTCCTGCACCGCCTGCACCCGTCTCGTGGTCGACCGCCGGCTGCATGACAAGGTGGTCGAGGGGGTGGTGGAGCGCTCGCGCAAGCTCGCCATGGGCGATCCGCTCGATCCGAAGGTGCTGGTGGGGCCGATGGCCTCGCGCAAGCAGTACGACAAGGCCGTCTCCTATATCCGCCTGGGGCTGAGCGAGGGCGCCAAGGCGGCGATCGGCGGGCCGCCCAAGGAACAGTCCTCGCTCTTCCTGCCGCCGACAGTGCTGGTGGGCGCACCCGTCGATGGCCGGGTCGCACGGGAGGAGGTCTTCGGCCCCGTGCTGCTGATCCATCCTTTCGATGACGAAGCTGAAGCGCTCGCCATTGCCAACAACACGCCCTATGGGCTCGGCGGCTCGGTCTGGTCGCAGGATATCAGCCGCGCCCTCAGGCTGGCGCGCCGCCTCGACGTGGCCGATGTGTGGATCAACACCCACTATATCCGCCATGTCGAGACATCCTTTGGAGGACGGCATCATTCGGGCCTCGGCCGCGAGCTCGGCATGGCCGGGGTGGAGGAATACCTTTCCTGGAAGCGGCTCTGCATCGATACGCGAAGCGAGTTCCATCTGAAGAGCTGGTTCGAGGGAGCAGTGCGGTGAGCAAGCCCAACGGCGCTCATCCCGATGTCATCGTGCTGGGCGCCGGGATCGTCGGCGCCGCCACGGCCTACTTCCTCGCACAGAAGGGCTTTCGCGTCCTGCTGATCGAGGGTGAGGCACCGGCCTGGGGCGCCTCGGGACGCAATCCCGGATTCCAATGGCTCCATACCCGCAAGGCCGGCATCCAGATGGAGCTGGGCCTTGCCGGCCGGCGCTTGGCGGACCAGCTGCGCGAGGAGCTCGACGATTTCGAGATGCGGCCCTCGGGCGGCATGATTTATTTCACCGATGCACGCCAAGCGCCGCTGTTCCGCGCCTTCATCGCCGAGCGGCGCGCGGCGGGCCTGCCGATGGAGCTGATCGACGGCAAGGCGGCCCGCGAACATTGCCCGATCCTGTCGGAGAAGGTTCTGGGCGCGAGCTGGAACCCGCTGGATGCGCATCAGAACACCGCCAAGCTGGTGGAGGCGCTGGTTGCAGCCGCAAAGCGCCATGGGGCGGAGCTTCGAAGCGCCTGCCCCGTCGAGCGGCTGGCCATCGCGGCGGGGCGCTGCGTCGGCGTGGTCACCGCCGCCGGCGAAACCATTTCTGCCGGCAGGGTCGTGCTGGCGGCCGGCGCCTGGTCCCCGAAGCTCCTGGCGCCGCTGGGGCTCGGCCTACCCATCTCTGCGATGCGGCTCCAGGTGGTGGAGACGGAGCCGGCGCCCTTCCGCTTCGAGCCGCTGCTCTACGGTCCGACGGCCGTGAAGCAATATGCCTATATCCGGGCACTTCCGGACTATAGCGAGGAGGGCGCCTGGCATCCCATCGAGCGGCAATTTCCCGGCATCGAGTTCCTGGAACTCGCAGCCCAGCGGAAGGATGGCCGCATCCGCCTCGGCTGCCCCATGGATTTTCCCGGGCTCGATGACCGGCCCACGGTGGCAGGCATCGCGCTCACGCTTGCCGTGCTGACGGAGAGCCTGCCGGCGATCAAGGATCTGGCGATCGAACGGGTATATGCCGGGCTTCTGCCCGAGACGCCCGATGCGCTGCCGGTGCTCGATCCCGAGCCCGGCATCGAGGGGCTGGTCATCAATGCCGGTCATGTCTTCGGCAATCTTGCCGGACCGCTCTCCGGCAAGATGATCGCCCAGCATCTCGCCGGCGAGGCGACCGAGTTCGATCTCGCCCAATTCCGACTCGACCGCCCGGCGCTTCGCGTGAACCGGGAATCCCACGGCCGCTGGTAGCCGACCGCAGCAGAGGAGAGAGGCCCATGACCCGCAGGATCGAGTTCATCAACCCCTTCGGCACCCCCGCCTACGATGCCATCATCACCGAGACATTGATGGCTTATGCCGGCGAGGGCACGGAGGTGACGGTCAGCAGCCTGGAGGGCTGCCCGCCCAATATCGACTACTACTACAACAAGCATCTGATGGAGACGGTGGTCTTCGAAAAGGTGATGCGGGCGGAGGCCGGGGGCTTCGACGCTGTCGTGGTCGGCTGCTGCTACGATCCCGGCGTGCGGGTCGCCCGCGAGTTGGTGGACATCCCGGTCATCGGGCCGCTGGAGGCCTCCATGCAGATGGCCGGCTATTTCGGCCATAGCTACACGATCGTCACCGACCATCACAAGGCGGTGCCCTATCTGGAGGACATGGTCCGGCTCTACGGGCTGGGCGGCAATTGCCGCGGCGTGCGCTGCATCAACTGGTGGGTCAAGGACATGGTGAAGAATCCGGACCAGGTGGCGGCCGATACGATCGCCATCGCCAAGCAGGTGCTGGCAGAGACCCGGGCCGAGGTGATCGTCATGGGCTGCACCATCGTCGCCGCCTGCTATCAGCGCTTCCTGATGCGCCAGAAGAGCAAGCCCGAGGTCGCTATCGTCAATCCGAACCTGCTCGCGCTGAAGATGGCCGAGGGCCTCGCCGATCTGAAGCGCGGCGGGCTCTATCACCTCGCCCGCAGTGGCTTCTATGAGCAGCCCCAGGGACTTTATCGCCAGGAGTTTGAGCAGCAGCGCCGCCATATGGCGCAGTCGCTGGGGCTCGGCAAGGCAGCGGCGGAGTAGGCCGCGAACGGCTTCAGGCGATGATGTCGGGGAGCAGCTTGCTCTCCAGAAGGGCGATCTGATCTTTCAGCATGAGCTTGCGCTTCTTCAGGCGCTGAAGCTGAACCTGGCTCATGGGCGCCGATTCCGCCAGGCGGGAGATGACGTCGTCCAGATCGCGATGTTCCAGGCGCAACTCCTCGAGCTTGCGCCGGAGCAGTTCGGTGTCGGTCATGATGGTGGAATAATACTGGAACGCGCGGCCTCCGTCATCGCTGCCCGGCTTGCCCTCATGCCCGCCTCCCGCTACAGCTAGCTCACACAGCCAGCCGGGAACCATCCATTGAGCCAGAGATTCGACCTGATTCTGCGGGGCGCGATCGCCGCCACCCCCAATGGCATCGCGCCTGCCGACATCGCCATCGCTGGCGGCCGCTTCGCCGCCATCGGACGCGTCGAGGGCTCGGCGGCGGCGGAGATCGACGCCCGGGGCTTGCATGCCCTGCCGGGGGTCATCGACACCCAGGTGCATTTCCGCGAACCCGGCCTGATGCACAAGGAGGATTTCGCGGCCGGAACTGCCGGTGCCGCATTGGGCGGAGTCACGGCCGTCTTCGAGATGCCCAACACCAATCCCAATACGGTGGGTGCGGCGGAGCTGGCGGACAAGCTCGCCCGGGCCAAGGGCCGGGCCTGGTGCGACATGGCCTTTTTCATCGGCGCAGCGGAGGAGAATGCGGCGGAGCTCGGTGAGCTGGAGCGGTTGCCGGGCTGCTGCGGCGTCAAGATCTTCATGGGGAGCTCGACCGGCACTCTCCTGGTCGCCGATGACGACACGCTGGAATCGGTGCTGCGGCATGGGCGCCGGCGGGTCGCGGTCCATGCCGAGGACGAGGCGCGGCTGCGCGAACGCCTGCCGCTGGCGAAGGAGAGCGGCGACGTCGCCATGCATCCTGTCTGGCGCGACGAGGAGACGGCACTCCGGGCGACCCGGCGCCTGCTGAAGCTGGCGCGCAAGGCCGGACGGCGGGTCCATGTGCTGCATGTGACCACAGAGGAGGAGATGGAGCTCCTGGCGACGGCCAAGGACATCGCGACGGTGGAGGCGACCCCCCAGCACCTGACTCTCGTGGCGCCAGACTGCTACTGCGAGCTCGGCACCCTGGCGCAGATGAATCCCCCGATCCGCGCCGACCGGCACCGCCAGGCGCTCTGGCGGGCGGTATCGGCGGGGGTCGTCGATTGCATCGGCTCCGACCATGCGCCCCATACGAGGGAGGAGAAGGCGCGGCCCTATCCCACCAGCCCTTCGGGCATGCCGGGCGTGCAGACCCTGCTGCCGCTGCTGCTTGACCATATGGCCGCAGGGCGCCTCAGCCTGGAGCGGCTGGTGGACTTGACCAGCGCCGGCCCGGCTCGCATCTACAATATTGCCGGCAAGGGCCGGATCGCCCTGGGCTATGACGCGGATGTGACCCTGGTCGATCTCAAGGCGCGCCGGACCATCCGCCGCGAATGGATGGCGACGAAGAGCGCCTGGACGCCCTTCGAGGGCAAGGAGATCCGAGGTTGGCCCATAGCGACCATCGTCCGCGGGCAGGTGGTGATGCGCGACGACCAGCTTTTGGGGTCACCCAGCGGCGAGCCGGTACGCTTCGGCGAAACGCTGGCAGGCGAGCCAGAGTGAAGCAGCAAGGAGATCTGTCATGACGGGATGCATCGTGGGTTGGGCGCATACCCCCTTCGGCAAACATGAGGGCGCCGATGTCGAGGCGCTGATGCTGAAGGTCATCGATGCGGCGCTGGCCGATGCCGGCGTCGAGGCCAAGGATATCGACCGCATCTTTGTCGGCCATTTCAATGCCGGCTTCTCGAAGCAGGATTTTCCGTCCTCCCTCGCGCTGCAGGCCTCGCCGGGCTTGCGCTTCAAGCCTGCCACACGGGTGGAGAATGCCTGCGCCACGGGAAGTGCCGCCATCCATGCCGGGCTCACCAGCCTCGCCGCTCGCCAGGCTCGGCTCGTGCTGGTGGTGGGCGTCGAGAAGATGACCGATACGCCCGGCCCGGAGATCGGCGCCAATCTCCTGAAGGCAAGCTATCTGAAGGAGGAGGCCGGCATCGATGGCGGCTTCGCCGGCATCTTCGCCCGCATCGCCCAGCAATATTTCCAGCGCTACGGTGACAAGTCGGATGCCTTGGCAAGGATCGCCGCCAAGAATCATCGCAACGGCGTCGCCAATCCCTATGCCCAGCTGCGCAAGGATCTCGGCTTCGAGTTCTGCCGCACTGTTTCCGACAAGAATCCCATGGTGGCCCCGCCGCTCCGGCGGACCGACTGTAGCCTCGTCTCCGACGGCGCGGCGGCGGTGGTGCTGGCCGACAGCGACACGGCGCTCGGCATGAAGAAGGCGATCGCTTTTCGCGCCGTCCAGCAGGTCAACGACCTGCTGCCCATGCGCGGGCGCGAGGTGATCGCCTTTGACGGGTCGCGGCGGGCCTGGAGCCAGGCGCTGCAGCAGGCGCGGCTCGGCCTGGAAGATCTGAGCCTGGTGGAGACCCATGACTGCTTCACCATCGCCGAGCTGATCGAATACGAGGCGATGGGGCTGACCGCGCCTGGCGAGGGGGCACGCGCGATCGAGGAGGGCTGGGTGGAGAAGGAGGGGCGCCTGCCAGTCAATCCCTCCGGCGGCCTCAAGGCCAAGGGCCACCCGATCGGCGCGACCGGCGTCTCCATGCACGCGCTGGCGGCGATGCAGCTAACCGGGGCTGCGGGCGAGATGCAGATCAGAGACGCTAAGCTAGCGGGCGTCTTCAATATGGGCGGCGCTGCGGTAGCCAATTACGTGAGCATCCTCGAGCCGTTGAAGTCCTGAGCGAAGGAGTAGGGGAGTCGATGTTCAAGGGGCTGCTGCTGGAGGAGGCGGAGGGGAAGGTCGCGCCGCGGATCGCCGAGCTGGCTGAGGAGAGCCTGCCAGCCGGCGATGTGACCGTCGGGGTCGAATACTCCACCCTCAACTACAAGGACGGGATGATCCTCAACGGCCTCGGCCGGCTTGTACGCCAATATCCGCATGTGCCCGGAGTCGATTTCGCCGGCAAGGTGGAGAGCTCGTCGAATCCGGATTGGCGGCCGGGCGATCCGGTCGTGCTCACGGGCTGGAGGGTAGGCGAGAGCCGCTGGGGCGGCTATGCCCAGAAGGCCCGGGTCGAGGGCAGATGGCTGGTGAAGCTGCCGAAGGAACTGACGACACGCCGCGCCATGGCGATCGGCACGGCAGGCTTCACGGCGATGCTGGCAGTGATGACTCTGGAGGAGCACGGGCTGACGCCGGAGAAGGGCGAGGTGCTGGTGACCGGCGCGGCCGGCGGGGTCGGCAGCGTCGCGGTCGCCATCCTGGCGAAGCTCGGCTATCAGGTGGCCGCTTCGACAGGACGGCCCGAAACCCACGACTATCTGCGCGGGCTCGGTGCCAGCACCATCATCGAGCGCGCCGGCATCGAGAAGCCCTCGGGTAAGCCGCTGGAGGGCGAGCGCTGGGCCGGTTGCATCGATGCCGTGGGCGGGAGCACGCTCGCCACGGTTCTGACCCAACTCAAATATCACGGCTCCATCGCCGCCTGCGGGCTCGCCGGCGGCACTAAGCTCGAGGCGACTGTGATTCCCTTCCTGCTGCGGGGAGTGAACCTCCTGGGCATCGATTCAGTGATGTGCCCGCCGGCGCGTCGGCGCGAGGCCTGGGCGCGCCTCGAGCGGGAGCTGCCTCTCGATCTGCTGGACGGGATGACGACGGAGGCCAGGCTCGCCGAGCTTCCGGGGCTGGCGAAGGAGATCCTCGCCGGCAAGGTGCGCGGCCGGGTGGTCGTGGATGTGAATCGATAGGGTAGTTAAAGTTAGTACTATACAATCGCGTATACAATTGATGGATACACAACTATAGTCTCGCTGCTTGCGCCTGCCTGAGGGTCGAGCCACTCCTTGTGTCGCCCGCGAGAGAGCGCTGCGCAGAGATGGAGAAGGGCGGCGCATGGCTACCCGTCCGGATTGTATTCTTCCAAAATCAGCGCGGGCGGCGTGCTGGATCCTCAGTGGTCTGCTCTTCTATGCGTTGTACACGCGCGCGCTACTGGCCGATGTCGCAATATTGGGCCAGGAGAATGATTACTTCAGTTCCGCCTGGACGGCCCTCGGCGATGCGGTGTGGCAAAACCCAAACTCGATTGCCGTGATCGCAGAACACTCCAACTTTGATAGGATGCTATGGACGTCTG
Source organism: Dongiaceae bacterium (assembly GCA_036270995.1). Lineage (GTDB taxonomy): Bacteria > Pseudomonadota > Alphaproteobacteria > Dongiales > Dongiaceae > DASXQK01. The sequence goes on from DATBBO010000631.1 coordinate 8,328, forward strand.
CCGTTCTCGCTGCCATAGGTACACTTCCTCTCGTGATTCTCGCCCTAGCGCGAAAGAGGCCCTTAGTTGGCTTTGTGCTGCTTCTAAGCATTCTGCCTGCGAGTTTAGTGGTGATTGTAATTGCGGTTAGTATCGGCTACGAAACTTATAACAACGACCTACTCTTTCGTTCTGATGCATGGTTTGTCGCCAACGCTAATCTGGAAATATTTCTTGGCTTCATTGTTCCTGCCATTATCTACGCGTTACTGTTCTGCGGCACAGTCTTTTATCTGATACGTTGGTTCGTTCTGCGCCGGAGGGCGATCTGGTCGGCTCCCTCGCATGATCCGCTGCCCTGACCTCACAATGTCTTTTTGCGCAGTGCAAGCTGGGTATTAGCCATCCTGCTCTTCAATCCGCTGTTTGCGCTCGAGCTGCTGAGCAAAATCACTCTAGATGAAGAAGGGGTCAGAACC
>DATBBO010000632.1:0-6465 GCA_036270995.1 Dongiaceae bacterium
CGCAAGCAATGGAGATAGGATGCCCAAGGAAGATCTGATCGAATTCTCGGGGACTGTGGTCGAGCTGCTGCCGAATGCCATGTTCCGGGTCAAGCTCGACAATGACCACATGGTTCTCGCCCATACTTCGGGAAAAATGCGCAAGAATCGCATCCGCGTCCTCGCCGGCGACCGCGTGAATGTGGAAATGACGCCTTATGATTTGACCAAGGGTCGCATCACCTTCCGCTTCAAGTAGCCGGCCTCGCTTGACGGCCGCATCTTCCGCCTCCGCGCCTCTGGTTCTCGCCTCGGCCTCGCCGCGGCGACTTGACCTGCTGCGCCAGATCGGGCTGGTGCCCGAGAAGATCGATCCCGCGGCGCTGGACGAGACGCCTCTTCCGCGCGAGCTGCCGGTCGCTCATGCAAGGCGGCTGGCAAGCGCCAAGGCCGATGCGGTGCTGCCGCGCCATCCCGGCGCTTATCTGCTTGCGGCCGATACGGTGGTCGCCTGCGGCCGGCGCATCCTGCCCAAGGCGGAGGATCCCGATACGGCGGCGCGCTGCCTCGCGCTGCTCTCGGGCCGGCGCCACCGGGTGCTGGGGGCGGTCGAGGTTGCCGGGCCCGACGGGCGCCGGCTCAGCCGCCTGGTCATCACAGCCGTCGCATTCAAGCGTCTCTCCAGAATCGAGATCGACGAGTATCTGGCGAGCGGCGAATGGCGCAGCAAGGCGGGCGGCTATGCCATCCAGGGCCTGGCCGCCGCCTTCATTCCCTGGATCAATGGCTCCTATCCCAATGTCGTGGGCCTGCCGCTGGTGGAGGTCTGGGGCATGCTCCAGGGCCTGGGGTTCCGGCGATGAGACGCCTCCTGGTCGCGGCCGAGCGACCGCCCCTGCGCGCCGCCCTCATCGACGAGGACGGACGGCTGGAGGGTTTCTGGAAGTTTGCCGCCGGCCGCGACAGCTTGATTGGCGACCGCTTCCTCGGCCGGGTCAGGGCGGTGGATCGTGCGGTCGATGCCGCTTATGTGGACATCGGGCTGGAACGCCCGGGCTTCCTGCCCTTCGACCGCTGTCCCCGTCCGCCGGTGGAAGGCCAGGCGATCCTGGTCGCAGTGACGCGCGATCCTGTGCCGGGAAAGGGCGTGCGCCTGACAGCGCGGCTGGAGGAAGGCGTGGCTGCGCCCGCGGGCGCCCGGCCACCGTTACGCCTCACGGGCGATCGCCCCCTGCCGCGCCTGGTCAGCAAGGTCGGCCATGACATTGACGTGCTGGTGGATGCCCGGCGCCCCGCCGAGGAGCTGAACATTCTGGCCTCGGCCAGCGGTGCCTTCCGCGTCCAGCATATGCCGCAGCGCGACTGGCCGACGAACATGGCCGAGATCGAGGCGGAAGCGACGGCGGCGACCGAGGCCCGGGTCGAGCTCTCCTCCGGCGGCTGGCTCCTGTTCGAGCCCTGCTGGGCGCTCACGGTGGTCGATGTCAACAGCGGCGCCACCCAGGCGGCCGGCGGCGAAAGGACCTGGCTGCGGACCAATCTCGAAGCGGCGGAGGAGATCGCCAGGCAGCTCCGCCTGCGCAATGTCGGCGGAATCGTCGTCGTGGACTTCATCGATATGAAATCGCCGGAGAACCGCCGCGAGGTGGCCGACACCTTGCGCGTGGCCGTGAAGAACGACTGGGAGCCCTGCTGGGTCGGCACCATGTCGCGTCTGGGGCTGGTGGAGATGAGCCGCCGCCGTTCGGGCCCGCCGCTGTCGGAAATGCTGAAGCCCCCAAAAGACACGACGCGGACATGAGCGCCGCGGCGGAGCGTGTGCCCCGGCGCCGGGCGAAGAAGCCGAGCTGCCCGATATGCGGCAAGCCCGTGGCCGCCGCGTTCAGGCCCTTCTGCTCCGAGCGCTGCCGGCGGATCGATCTCGACCGCTGGCTGGGCGAGGCCTATCGCGTGCCGACGGAAGAGGGGGCAGAGGGCGCGGGAAGCAAGCGCGACGAGGACGAATAGGCGCTCGGGTCAGGTCTTGATCCGCGTCATCTCCGGATCGTAGAGGGGTGCCAGATGGATCTCGGCGGCGACCCGCTCGCTCGCCACCTCCAGCTCGTAGCGCCCGCTTTTCAGCCAGTCCGTGGGAACCCCCTCGGCGCGACGGACATAGCCAAAGCCGATATTCTTCTCGAGGGTGTAGCCCCAGCCGCCGCTGGTGAGCCAGCCGACCTGCCGGCCTTCGCGAAAGATCGTCTCCCGCCCCAAGAGGATGACCGAGGGATCGGCGACGGTGAAGCAGGCGAGGCGCTTGGCGAGCGGCTTGCCGGTCTGCGCCATCACCGCCTCGCGGCCGAGGAAGGGTGTGTTCTGCTTCAGCTTCACGGCCCAGCCGAGGCCCGCCTCCAGCGGCGTATGGTCGGGGCCGATATCGGAGCCCCAGGCGCGATAGCCCTTCTCCAGCCGCAGGGATTCGATGGCGCGATAGCCGGCATTGGCGATGCCATGGGCCTGCCCCGCATCCATCAAGGCCTGATAGACCGCCAGCATCGCCTCCACTGGCACATGGAGCTCCCAGCCCAGTTCGCCGACATAGGTGACGCGCAGTGCCCGCACGGCAGCGCCTGCGATCATGACCTCGCGCCAGCTGCCGAAGGGAAAGCCGCTGTTGTCGAGATCGGTCTCGGCGATGGCGGCCAGCACCTCGCGCGAACGCGGCCCCATCAGCGAGAGCACGCCATAGGCCGAGGTCACATCGATGAGCCGCTCCTCGAGCCCGTCCAGGATGTTCGCCTGGATCCAGGCAAAATCATGGGTGGCGAAGCCGGTGCCGGTGACGATGTAGTAGGCATCCTCCGCCAGGCGCGAGACCGTGAGATCGCATTCGATGCCCCCACGCCGGTTCAGCATCTGGGTATAGACGAGGCTGCCCGGCGGGCGCGCGACGTCATTGGCGGCGATCCAGGAGAGCGCCGCCTCGGCGTCGCGGCCGAGCAGCAGGAACTTGGCGAATGAGGTCTGGTCGAAGAGGGCGACCCGCTCGCGCGCGGCGCGATGCTCGGATCCCACCGCCTCGAACCAGTTCTGTCGGCCATAGCTGTAGATGTCCTTCGCCTCGACGCCGGAAGGTGCGAACCAATTGGGACGCTCCCAGCCTAGCTTGGAGCCGAAGCAGGCGCCCTCGGCCTTGAGCCGCTCGTAGAGCGGGGATACCCGCAAGGGCCGGCCGCTCTCGAATTCCTCATGCGGCCAGGCCATTGTGTAGTGCTTGCCATAGGCCTCGAGGGTACGCGCCAGAACCCAGCGCTGGTCACGGTGGAGCTGGCCGAAGCGGCGGATGTCGACGGGCCAGAGATCCATGGGCGGCTCGCCGCCGCCGATCCATTCCGCGAGCGCCCGCCCGGCACCACCGGCACTCGCGATGCCGAAGGCATTGAAGCCGGCGCCGACGTAGAAATGCCTGAGCTCCGGCGCTTCGCCGAGGATGAAATTCCCATCGGTCGTGAAGGATTCCGGCCCGTTGATGAAACGCTTGATCCCCGCCGTCTCCAGCGCCGGCACCCGCGCCAGCGCCTCGGCCATCAGCGGCTCGAAGTGGTCTTGGTTCGACTCCAGCAACGCGAAATGGAAGCCTTCCGGAATGCCGGCTTCGGCCCAGGGGATCGGGTTCGGCTCATAGCCGCCCATGACCAGCCCGCCGACCTCTTCCTTGAAATAGATCAGGCGGTCGGGATCGCGCAGCGTCGGCAGGTTGCGCGGCAGGCCGGCAATGGGCTCCGTCACGAGATACTGATGCTGGACGGATTGCAGGGGCACCGAGACTCCCGCGAGCCGCCCGATCTCGCGCGCCCATTGGCCGCCGCAATTGACCACGACCTCGCTCGCGACCTCGCCCTCCGCCGTCATCACGCCCGCGGCGCGGCCATGCTCGGCCTTGATTCCCGTGACGGGGCAGTCCTCGACGATCGTGACCCCGGCGGTGCGGGCGCCCTTCGCGAGCGCCTGGGCGATATCGGCGGGATTGGCCTGGCCATCGGTCGGCAGGAAAGCGGCGCCGACGAGGTCGGCGATATCCATGATCGGCCAGAGGCCGAGGGCTTCCTTCGGCGAGAGCAGATGCATCTCCAGACCGAAGCTGTGGGCTGTCGTCGCCTGGCGCTTGATCTCGGTCATCCGCTCGGCATTGCAGGCAAGCCGGAGGCCGCCATTGCGTTTCCAGCCGGTGGCCTGGCCGGTCTCCGCCTCGAGGCGGTCATAGAGCTCGACGCTGTACTTCAGGAGCTGAGTGATGTTGGCGGACGAGCGGAGCTGTCCCACCAAGCCCGCGGCATGCCAGGTGGAGCCGCTGGTGAGCTTGTGGCGCTCCAGCAGCAGGACATCCTTCCAACCCAGCCGCGCCAAATGATAGGCCGTGCTGCAGCCGATGATGCCGCCGCCGATGATGACGCAGCGGGCGTGGCGGGGAAGACGGCTCATGGGATCCTCAAGGTTGATCGATCACGGCGAACGCCCGCTCGAAGCGGGCGAGATAGTCGCTGGCATAGGCGCGATAGTCGAAATCGAGGGTCGAATGAATCTCCGACACCATGCCCCACATCGCTTCGCGCAGAAGCGAGGCGCATTTCATCGTCTGATAGCGCCGGCGGAGCTCGTCATCGAGCGGGCGCTCGAAATAGGCTTCGAGCAGCCACGCCTCATCCTCGGGCGCGACCTCATTGTTGGAGCAGAGATTGCCTAGATCGAAGAGCGGGCTGTTGAAGCCGGCATAGTCCCAGTCGATGAGCCAGAGCCGCGTCCCGTCATCGATGAAATTCGCCGGCAGCAGATCGTTATGGCCATAGACGACATCGATCGGGCCGATGGCGGCCTCCAGCCCCGCGGCAGCGCGCAAGAGGCGCGGAAGCTCCGGAATCCAGCGGCTCTTGCCCTCATGCAGCGTGGCGGCGTAGTCCCGGACGATATGGAAGACCCAGAAGATCAGCGCCGGGCCGCGCAGATGCTGCGGCATCTCCCGGTGACAGCGCCGGATGAGGGGCAGGATGCGCGCCAGCATCGGCCGCGGACGCACATCCTCGGCCGCCAGCGTCTTGCCTTCGATGAAGCGGAATACCAGCGCGCCGGGTTCGCTATGGACGACCTGTGGCGAAAGCCCGACGGCAGCGGCAGCCCGGCTCGCCGCCAGCTCGTTGAAGCGCATGACCTGATGCACGGGAATGTCGTCGCCGATGCGCACGACGAAGCGCTCGCGCCGGTCGCGGACCAGATAGTTCTTGTTGGTGATGCCGCCGGTCAGCGGCTCCGGCGCCACCGGGCCCGACCAGCAGGCGAGCCCGGCCGCCCGGGCGATGGGATCGGCAATCGCGGTCATGGTCTTCGGTTCCCCCTAAGGATAGGGAGTGGCCGAAAACCGTCAGGGCTTCAAGTGGATTCGCGGCTCACCGCGGGGTAGTACTGCGGCGCTTCCCGGCGGTCGAACATGCCGTAGTCGCGGATGATGCGGACCTGGAGGTGGCGGGGCGCCTTGCCCGCGACCTTGGCCGGACGCCAGCCCGCCGCCGCCGCGCCGTCCTGCCAGGAGGCGAGGAGGAGAAGCTTGCCCTCCTTGGTGATGCTCTCGAAGACCTCATGCGTGACGAGCCCTTGCGCTCCCTCGCGCGGCAGCCCGAGATCCGCGGCCGGCCCGATCCATTGGCTGATGGTCAGCGCCTTGGCCGCACCGGTCTCGGTTTCGTCCAGGCGCTGCTGCACCAGGCTCTGGCCCTTCGGCGGATTCGTGTCGCTCGTGACCTCGCCGACGCGCAAATGGTAGTCCTCGAACACCTCGAACCGGCCCTTTTCCTGGACCTTGTGGTGATGCTCCAGGGTGCGCCAGCGGATTACGGCCTTCTCGTCGCGCCAGAGGGAGAGGGAGAGCAGCCGACCTTTCCGGCTCCGGCTCTCGAAGCGCTCGTTGTCGAGGAAGCCCTCGATCTTCTCCAGCTCCGGCTTCAGCGCCTTGGCGTAGGCGAGATAGTCCTACCAGCGCGACTGTTTCGGGCTCACCTCGAAGATCACGGCGAACATTGGTTGTCTCCTTGATTTCAGGCGACCCGCCTGCTCGCAGGAAGATCGCCGCCGCGAAGGAAGGTCTCGGCCTCGCGATAAAGGGCGTAGCGGTTCTCCTCCAGATGCATCAGATGTGTCGCCCGGGCGATCTTGATATCGCGGCGTAGCGGCGAGGCCGTCAGCCGGTCGAACAGCCAGCTTGCATCGGCATCCGTGCTATAGCTGTCCCACTCGCCGCGACTGATCGCTAGCGGCGCGCGGATCAGAGCCGGATCATAGGCGAGCTCGCCGGCCCAGGCATCGAAGACATCCTGGAAGGCACCCCCTGGTGTCTTTACCGCTGCCGGCTGACGCGTTCGACTCTCGGGATCGCTATCGAGATAGCGCTCGCCCCAATCCCTGAATTGACGCTCCGACAGCACCGCCGGCTCGCCGGGCGGGACATCGGCGACGAAG
>DATBBO010000633.1:0-4203 GCA_036270995.1 Dongiaceae bacterium
GCTCGGCCGCTTCCGCGGCCGCTCGGTCGTCGTCATGGGCCATGAGAAGGGCGCCGATACGGCGACCCGCGTCCAGCACAATTTCGGCATGGCCCGGCCGGAGGGCTATCGCAAGGCCCAGCGCTTCATGGATCTGGCGGACCGCTTCCGCCTGCCGGTGGTGGCGCTGGTGGATACGCCCGGCGCCTATCCCGGCATCGATGCCGAGGCGCGCGGCCAGGCCGAAGCCATCGCGCGCTCCATCGAGACCTGCCTCAGGATCCGGGTTCCGCTGGTCGCCGTGGTCATCGGCGAAGGCGGCTCCGGCGGGGCGATCGCGCTCGCCACCGGAAACCGCGTGCTCATGCTGGAGCATGCCGTCTATTCGGTGATCTCGCCCGAGGGCTGCGCCTCCATCCTCTGGCGCGACGGCACGCTCGCCAAGGATGCGGCCGAGGCCCTGAAGATGACGGCCGAGGATCTGCTGAAGCTCGGCGTCATCGACGAGATCGTGCCCGAGCCGCTGGGCGGCGCCCATCGCGACCGGCCGAAGATGATCGCGAGCCTGGGCGATGCCATCGAGACCGCCCTCACCGAGCTCAGCCGCCAGGACGGCGCGCGCCTGCGCGCCGAGCGGCGCGAGAAATACCTGAACATGGGCAAGAAGGGCCTGAACTAGCCGTCGTTCCTCCGCTCGTCATGACCGGGCGAAGTCCCCGGCCATCCACGTCGATCGGCAAGAACCGCCGCAGCTGGCAAGCCTCGCTCTCTCCGCCGTCATGGTCTCCTCGGGCTTGACCCGGGGAGAAGGCCGGCCATCCACGACTTGCCCGCCGCGAACACCGCATCAGCGGCCTTCCATCAGGCATGCCCCCGGCTGCTACTTGAACATATTTCCCGGACAGCCAACAAATAGCGACCGCGAGCCCGGGCCGCCGCCCAGCCCGCGGCGGGAAAACGGGGAGCAGGCCATGACCCAAACCGTGCAGATCGAGGATCGCGGCGCCGTCCGCATCGTCGCGATCAACCGTCCGGAGGTGCGCAACGCCATCAACATCGGCGTGCTCATCGCCCTGCGCAAGGCGATCCGCGAGGCGGCCAAGGCCGAGGCCCTGCGCACGCTGGTCGTGACCGGCCGGGGCGGGGCCTTCTCCGCCGGTGCCGATGTGAAGGAATGGGCCGACAAGAATCGCGGCATCGATCCCCATCCCGATCATGACTGGGTCGAGGAAGCCTGCGGGCTGGTGCTGGACGTCTTCCGCTTTCCGAAGCCCACGGTTGCCATGATCGACGGCGCCGCCGTGGGCGCCGGGCTCGACATGGCGCTTGCCTGCGACTTCCGCTATGCCTCGGCCCGCGCGAAGTTCATCTGTGCCTATACCCGCGTCGGATTCCCGCCGGACTGCGGCGGATCCTGGCTGCTGCCGCGCCTGATCGGCATCGAGGCGGCCAAGCTCTTCGCCTATACCGGCGATCTCTGGGATGCGGCCAAGGCCAAGTCCGCCGGCATGGTGACCGAGATCCTTGAGCCCGAGGCGCTTGAGGCCGCGACCCTCGCCTTCGCCGAGAAGCTCGCCGCCGGACCCACCATCGCGAATGGCTATGCCAAGCTCCTGATCGATAGCGCCCATCAGCGCGGCCTCGCCGACCAGCTTGCCGAGGAGCGGCGGCTCGGCCGGCTCTGCCTCGTCACCGAGGATCACAAGGAAGGGCTCGCCGCGGCCAATGAGCGCCGGGCGCCGCGCTTCGTCGGCCGCTGAGCCTATGCCCAGCGATCCGCAGCCGCTCGCGGCCGCGCGCCAGGCCAATCTTCGCCGGCTTCTCAATCCCAGGCATATCGCCTTTGTGGGCGGGGATGCCGCCGCCATGGCCGTCCGCGTCTGCCGCGACGGCGGCTATCGGGGCGAGATCTTCGCGGTTCATCCCAAGCGCCGGGAGATCGAGGGCATCGCCTGTGTGCCGGCCATCGCCGATCTGCCGCTGGCGCCCGATGCCTGCTTCCTGGGCATTCCCGCCGATGCGACCATCGCGGCGGTCAAGGAGATCCGCACCATCGGCGGGGGAGGTGCCGTCTGCTACGCCTCCGGCTTCGCCGAGATCGGCGGGATCGGACAGCAGCGCCATGACGCGCTGGTCGCGGCGAGCGGCGATCTCGCGGTGGTGGGTCCGAACTGCTTCGGCCTGGTGAACTACGTCAACAATGGCAGCATGTGGCTGGCACCCTATCTGCCCGGGGCGGGGCCGCGGGGTGCGGCCATCGTCGGCCAAAGCGGCAATGTCTGCATCCACTTCTCGATGAACCAGCGCGAGGTGCCCTTCAGCTGGATCATCAGCGCCGGCAACCAGGCGGTGCTGGGTTTCGAGGACTACATCGAACACCTCTCCGGCGATCCCAACGTCACCGCCATCGGCCTCTTCCTCGAAGGCATCCGCGACGTGCCGGCCTTCTCCCGCGCCTGCGTCACGGCACTGGCGCGCGGCATCCCGGTGATCGCCTGTCGCGCCGGCGTCTCGGATCTGGGTGCCAAGCTCGCCGCCAGCCATACAAGCTCGCTCGCCGGCAGCAACGAGCTCTACGATGCCTTGTTCGAACGCCTCGGGATCCTCTCCGCCCCCACGCTTGCCCGCTTCCTCGAGCTCCTGAAGCTCGCCTCCCGCGCGAAGCTGCCAGGCGGAAGGCGGCTTGTGGTCTTCTCCAGCTCCGGCGGCGATAACGGCATGGCGGCGGATCACGCAAGTGCCGCCCGCCTCGATCTTCCCCAGCCCAATGAAACTCAGCGCGGCGCCATCAAGGCCATGCTGCCGGACTATGCCCAGGTCTCGAACCCGCTCGACTTCACCGCCGGCTATTGGGGCGCGGAAGAGCGCCTGACGCCCATGTTCCGCAGCATGCTGCAGGAGGGCGGCTACGATCTCGCCCTCATCGTTCTCGATCATCCGCGGATGGAGCTGGGGCCGGAGCCCCGCAAGCCCCTGGAGGCCATGGTCCGCGCACTGGGTGCCGCTGCCCGCGGGACGAAGGTCATCGCCGGGCTCGCCAGCGTCGATGCGCTCTCCATGCCCGAGAGCATGCGCCGCTATGCTTTGGATCACGGATTGATGCCGCTCCAGGGTCTCGACGATGCCTGCGCGGTGCTGGCCCGCTGGGCCGACTATGCCGCGTTCCGGCAGAAGCTGGAGCAGGAGGGCCCGCCGGCCTTGCCCGCGGCGCTGGCGCCCCTCGACCCGCGCCAGGGCCGGCTCCTGGACGAAAAAGAGAGCAAGACGCGGCTTGCCGCCTTCGGCCTGCCTGTCCCGGCAGGCCTCGTGGCAGGGGCCGCCGAGATCGGCGGCGCGATGGCGAGCTTCGGTGGCCCGGTCGCGATCAAGGCGCTCTCCGCGGCCCTGCCCCACAAGACGGAAGCGGGCGCCGTGATGCTGGGCATCCGCGGGGCGAGCGAGGCGGTCGAGGCTGTCCAGCGCATCGGCGCCAATCTCGCGGCCCATAAGCCCGATCTCCGCATCGACCGCTTCCTCGTCGAGCCCATGGTGGAAGGTGCCGTGGGCGAGCTGCTGGTGGGCGTGAAGCGCGACCCGCAATTCGGCCTCGTGCTGGTGATCGCCGCCGGCGGCATCCTGGTCGAGCTGCTGCGCGACAGCGTGAGCCTGCTGCTTCCGGTGACGCCTGGCGAGGTCGAGGCGGCGCTGCGCCGGCTGAAGAGCTTCGCCTTGTTCGATGGCTTTCGCGGGCGGCCGCGCGCCGATCTGCCGGCCGCCGTCGCAGCGATCCTCGCCATCGCCCGCTATGCGGAGGCCGATCGCGAGCGCCTGCTGGAGCTCGACGTCAATCCGCTGATGCTGCTCCCCGAAGGCCGCGGCGCGCTCGCCGTCGATGCCCTGATCGTGGAAGCTGCCGCCAGCTGATCTAAAGACAAATCAGGAGAAATCGATGTTCCAGACCGACTTGCTGAAGGGAAAGCGCATCCTCATCACCGGCGGCGGCACCGGCCTTGGCCTCTCCATGGGGCACAGGTTCCTGGAGCTGGGCGCCAGCCTCGTCATCTGCGGCCGGCGCGCCGAGGTGCTGAAGGCGAGCGCGGCCAGGCTCATGGGGGAGACAGGCGGCAAGGTCGAGACGCATTCCTGCGATGTGCGCGATGCCGATGCGGTGGAGAAGATGGTCGAGGCGATCTGGGCCGAGGGGCCGCTCGATTGCCTGGTCAACAACGCCGCCGGCAATTTCAT
>DATBBO010000634.1:0-10785 GCA_036270995.1 Dongiaceae bacterium
CGGAGTCCCAGAAGAGATCCTGGGACAGGATCAGCTCGTAGTTCCGGAAGCCGATCCAAGGGCCGTTGATGCCGCGCACCAGCTTGAAGCTGAACTCGAAGATGCGCACGAGCGGATAGCCGAAGACGAAGGCGAGCAGGACAACGAGCGGCAGGACGTAGAGATAGGGCGTGAACCTGGAATGTTGCTGCATGGCCGCTTTGTCGAAGCTCGAAGGAATCAGCAAGAGGCCCGGGCACATCGCTGCGCCCGGGCCTCGCGCTCAGGCGGATCTAGGCCGAGAGATCCTTGGCCCACTTTTTGTAATTGTCCACCATGTCCGGATTGAAGTCGCGCCACTGCTTGGCGACCTTGTAGGCGAGGTCACCCGCCTGCTCGCCGGTGATCTTGCCCTGCACGACCTGCTGTGCCGTCGGCAGAAGGGCCTGATCGTAGAACTGGCCCGGCACGAGATTGGAGAGATAGGGGATGTTCTCGGACTCGCCCCAGCCCTTCCACATCGCCTTCACCGCCGGATCGGTGATGACCGAGGTGTCGAACTTGGTGCTGGCGGGGATCCAGCCGGTCTTCTCCCACATCACCTTCAGCCGCTCGGGGGATTCGAGATATTCCAGGAAGGCCGCAGCCGCCTGGGGATCCTTGCAGTCCGTCGAGATGCCGAGGCCCTGGGTATCGAGGATCGGCTTTCCCGCCATCTTCCCCTTGCCGTAGACGGGCATGACCATGCAGCCGATACCGTCCTTCGTCGCCTTGCTGTCGGCGGGAAGCCGCCCGCCGATGGATTCGCCCATCGCCAGCTTGCCGGCGACGATCAGGTCGATGCCGGGATAGAGCTCGAGGGAGGACATGTCGGGGTTGAGGAAGCCGTGCTTCTTCAGCTCCTCCAGGCGCACCCACTGCTCGTGGTATTTCGGGTCACGGAAGTCCTTGTCGCCGGTGAAAAGCCCGATGACCTCGCCGGTGCTGTCGACGTTCTGGGCGATGGCATGGCCGAAGAACCACTCGCCCCAATAGCCGTCCTGGATGCCGCCGCCGATGGGCGCGATGCCTTTCGCCTTCAGCTTGTCGCAGGCATTGAGGAGATCGTCCCAGGTCTTGGGCGGAGTCTCGGGGTCGAGGCCCGCCTGCTCGAAGAGCTTCTTGTTGTAGTACCAGATCATCGGCAGCGGGTACCAGCCGAGGCGGTAGACATGGCCGCCGAAATGGCTGAGCAGGGTCGCGCGCGAGGCATCGAGCACATCGGCGCTGACCAGCCCGTCCAGGGGCCGCAGATAGCCGAGCCACACACTCTCCATATGATAGATGCCGTTCCAGAGATACTGGATGTCGGGGCCCTTATGGGCGGCCGCGGCGGTCTGGAACTGCGAGATGACGACCGCGGTATCCTGCAGCATCGTCTTGACGGTCGCGTCATGGTAGTTCTTGACCGAGTCCTCGACGAAGGCCTGCAGGCCGGGCAGTTCCTGCTCGCCCCACCACCACATGTTCAAGGTTTTCGTATCCGCCCGTGCCGAGAGCCCGGGAATGAGGCCGCTCAGTGCCGCGCCGGCACCGAGGCCCGCGGAGGTTTTCAGAAGCTTCCGACGGGAGAAGCCACCTGAAGCCGTGCTGTTCATCGCCATTCTCATGCCTTCCTGTTGTCTGCGGTTGTCGACTCCTTGTTCAGAACGTGCTCATGAGGCCGCCATCGACCACGAGCAGCTGGCCGGTCATGTACCGGCAATAGGACGAAGCGAGAAAGATGACCGTGCCCGAGACATCCTCCGGATGGCCGGTCCGGCGCAGCGGCACCTTGCCCTTCTTCACATACCACTCGATGAAATCGGGAGTCTCGGTCTCGTTAACGCCGTTGACAATCGACATCGGCGTCAGCATGAAGCCTGGCGCCACGGCGTTGACGAGGATGTTGTAAGGGCCGAGCTCGACCGCCATGGATTTGGTCAGAGCGAGGATGCCGCCCTTGGCGGCGTTGTAGGAGCCGACCTCGCCGCTGGAGGCGAATCCCTGGATCGAGGCGATATGTATGATCCGCCCCTGCCGCCGCTCCGCCATATGCGGTGCTACGAGCTTCGAGCCCATGAAGACGGCCTCGAGATTGATCTCGATCGTGCGGCGCCAGTTCGCAAGCGTGTCCTGGAGGATCGTCAGCGAGGGCGGGTTGATGGCGGCGTTGTTGACGAGCACGTCGATCTTGCCGAGCCTGCTCAGCACATCCTCGACCGCTTTGCCATAGGCGTCGTAATCCGTGATGTCGAGGGTATAGGTTTCGGCGGTGCCGCCTTTCTGGCGGATCTCATCGGCGACCTTGGCGACAGTTTCCGGATTCCGTTCGAGCAGAGCGAGCTTGGCGCCCTCGGCAGCCATCTCCAGGGAAATCGTGCGGCCCAGGCCCTGGCCAGCCCCCGTGACGATGCAGACCTGATCCGCCAGCAGACCCACTCATACCTCCCTGCTCCACCGGTCTTCGGCGAGTTCCGGCATTCCGGACTTTGCTCTAACCTGCCGAAAAATATTATATTTTCCCTTTGAAAGCCGTCAAGGGATCGGGGCCCGATGTCGAAGAGGCGCGGATGACACAGGAGACGAATCTGCTGGCTCTCACCAATCTCGGACATGTGCTGGACCATCCCGAGGCCGTCGCCTGGGGGCCTGATGAAATGGTCTATGCCGGCGGCGAGGAAGGACAGATCTACCGCTTCAGCCTCGATGGCCGGAGCGGCGGCGAGTTCGCGCGGATCGCCGGGGGATTCATCCTGGGCATGGCCCATGATTCCGATGGCAATGTCTATGCCTGCGTCGACCGTCTGGCCGGCATCTACAAGATCACGCCCCAGGGTCAGTCCTCGCTCTACGCGAATGGCAATACCCGGCGGAAGATGCGAATTCCCAACTATCCCGTCTTCGACGATGCCGGGAATCTCTTCGTCTCGGATTCAGGCGATTGGGGGGCACGCAACGGCGTGATCTGGCGGATCCAGCCCGGCGCGGAGGCCGAGATCTGGGACCAGAGCGCCAATGGCTTCACCAACGGCATGTGCCTCTCGGCCGACGGGCGGGCGCTCTTTGTCGTCGAATCCTCCCCACCGCTGATCTCCCGGCTGGAGATCCGCGCGGATGGATCGCCGGGCGAGAGAACCATCCTCGTCGAACTCCCGCGGCAGGTGCCGGACGGCCTCGCCCTGGACCGCAACGGCGATCTCTATATCGCCATGTACAACCCCAATATCATCTATCAGCTGAAGCGGAGCGGCGAGCTGGTGACGCTTTACGACGATTGGGAGCAGGTCAATCTGGTCGCCCCGACCAACATCGCCTTCGGCGCCCCGGACATGTCGACCCTGATCATCGCCAGCCTCTGCGGCTGGTCGGTCCATACGGCGCCGATGGCCGTACCGGGGCTTCGGTTGTGCTATCCCAAGCTTTGAGACGCTGCTTCCCGCGTCACTGCGGCGGGCCGATCACCCGGTCGAGGACCCAATTGGCGATCTGGTTGAGGGTCCGCTCGCTGCTGCAGAGGCGGGCGATGCGGGCATAGGGCGATTCGAGCCCAGCCTGCTGGCGCAGCGAGATCGCCACATCCTCGCCGACCACGATCTCGTTGCGCCGCCAATAATTCTTCGCGATCTCCTCGAAATCGTTGCGCTCGACTGTCGATTTCGGGAAGAGCGAGCTGACGGTCAGGCGCGATTTGGTGGCGGAGAGCGGCTCGCTGCGAAAGACCAGCGCCCCGTCATTGCCCAGCGTCATCATCATCGCCGGGCGGATGGTGGCGAAGAAGGTGCCCCTCTTCCAGCGCTCCTCAATCTGCGGCATGGGCGGGAAGCCCTCATAGTCGGGAAAGGGCAGCAGGAGCTGGCTGCCCTCATGCATCGCGAAGCCGAGCCTGTAGTTGCTGCTGGGCTCCTGCACCCGTGCATAGGGCGTCTTCCACCGGGCCAGGGAATCGCGATGGACCACCGGGATGTGATAACCGTCGCTGTAGTTCTCGACGAAGCATTTCCAATTGGCGTTCATCTCGTAGACGACCCGCCGCACGCAGACCATCTCCTCGAGGCAATGGGAGGCCAGCTGAATGCGGAGATTGCCCAGATGATCCGCCAGGCTCTCCGGCCCATCCTTGAAACGGACGAAGAGGAAACCGCCCCAGCTGTCGCTCGGGATCTCGACGAGGCCGAAATCCTGCGGGTTGGAATCGTCGATCAGCGGATTGCCCTCGGTGTCGTCGTAATTGGGCGCGGCGATCAGCGCGCCTTCCAGGGAATAGAGCCAGGCATGATAGGGGCAGCGCAGGGCCTTGCAGTTCCCCTGCCCCTCCGCGACCGTCGCACCGCGATGACGGCAGGTATTGGCGAAGACCCGCACCCTGCCATCCTTGCCGCGGACCATCAGCAGCTTGATGTTCATGAAGCTGAGCGCTTGGAAGTCGCCGGGATTGGGCACGAGATCGAGCCGCTCCAGCAGGTTCCAGCTGCAGAGGAACATCCGCTCCATCTCGGCGCGGAAGAAGCGCTCCGAGGTGTAGCACCAGAGCGGCAGCGCCTCGAGGCTGCGGCCCTGCGAGCGCACGCCCGCATAGTGCCGCGGATCGAGGATGTCCTCGTGTTCGCCCGCATCTCGGGGGATGTTCGTATGGTCAAGCATGGACGGTCTCGCCGGCTCCTGGAATTGGCAACATAGCCGAGGGAGATTTCATGCTAGTCACCGGCAGCGGAGCGGGTCAAGGCGACCCGCCCTACCGGTTGCAGATGCTAGGGCAGCCCGGAGGCGAAGACTTGCTGCCAAGTCGAAGTGAGCCTTGGCTAGGTGCCATGACTTTCAGCCATCATAGGTTGAATTTGCCGCCCGGGCCAACCCGCCGCGCACAACTCTCTTGTTGTCTGAAGTCCAAGAAGTATCACGGAGACCCTACTTAACGTCACTGGAGGCTTGGCATGGACCCTCTTACGGTTCCCTGCTCGCGGTGGTTCCGCAATTCAAGGGGTGGTGCGAGGTGAGGGAAGCTTCCCAGCTTTCGGCGAAGTCCCGGCGTGGCGGGATGATTGGGTTGCTGGCCGTGCTTGGTTTGCTGTCGGCATGCACGAACGTGCCCAAGCTGCCGCCGGGGCCCAATGCCGCGGTCGTGCCGGAATCCTATCTGGTCCAGCCCGGCGACACGCTCGACGTAAAATTCGTCAAGAATCCGGAGCTGAACGAGCAGCCGACAGTCGCGCCGGACGGCCGGATCTCCATGATCTACGCGCCCAATCTGGAGGTCGCCGGCAAATCGACCGACGCCGTGCGCCAGGAACTGACCGACGCCTATGCGAAGCAGCTGAAGGAGCCGGGCGTTTCGGTCGCCATCAAGGGTGCTGTCACCTGGAAGGTCTATGTCGCCGGCGAGGTCACGACCCCGGGCGAAATCGACGGCACCGGCCCGGTGCCGAGCCTGATCCAGGCGATCGCCCATGCCGGCGGCATGCTGCCGTCCGGCGATCCCACAAAGGTGGTGCTGGTGCGCCGGGCCGAGGACAACCAGAAGAAGGCCTATCTGATGAACTACGACGCGGCCGCGCGCGGGGAGAAGCCGGGCGACGATGTCCAGTTGGCCAATTATGACGTGCTGTTCGTGCCCAAGACGGGTGTGGCGGACGTCTACACGGCCTATAACCAGTACTTCAAGCAATTCCTGCCCAGCAATATCGGCCTGAACTTCGGCACGCATTTTGGCGGCTGATGCCGGAGCCATCATGCTCGGACCCCCGAATCTGCGGATGCGGGAGCCCATGCCATCGGCGCGGAATTTGTGGCATACTTCGGGTATGGCCAAGATATCCTTCCGCATCTTGCCGCAAGGCGAAGGTGACTATGCCGTCGAAGTTACGGAGCCGGGTGACCCTGCCTACACGGTCACGGGTTTCAGAAGTGAAGCGGACGCAGAGGCTTGGGTGGCCGACCGGCAGTTCTCTGGCAAGGTAGCGGATCAGTGGGTGCGCCTGCCTGATGGAGAGCGGCGGTACTGAGCCTGCTGTGTGACTGAGGCTCTGCCGCCGTCGCGAGCCACCGGCAATAGCATTGTGTTCGCGCAGCGGCGCTTGTGCGTCGCTTTCGCTCACTCGACCGTGGTCACGACGCCGCAACTGGCGCTGGCCTGGACGAGACCATAGCCGTAGGTGGGATTGCGGCCGCCGGCGCCCAACGCCCGGGCTTTCGTTGCCAGGCGCAGGCGGAGGCCATCGGCATTGGCCGGCGCGCCCCGCATCGTCTCCAGCGCGGCGGTGCCCAGCACGAAGGGCACGGCAAAGGAGGTGCCGGTCTCATAGCGCCCCTGGCCGTCGGGCGTGGGGACCCAGATCCTGACCCCTGGCGCGGCAAAGGCGATGTAGCTGCCGCGATTGGCCCCGGCAAAGACCGCGCCCTGCTGGTCGACCGCGGTGACGGCGATGGCCTCGGGTAGGGCGCCCGGATAGGCGGGCGGCGCATTCGGGCCGGCATTGCCGGCGGCGGCGATCAGCACCGTGCCCTGCGCGCTCGCCCGGCGGACCGCGAGGGCCATCAGCGCGTTGTCGTCCCCCGCCAGGCTGACATTCACCACCCGCACTTGCTTCTGCACCATCCAGTCGAGCGCCTCGGCGATGGCGAAGGCATCGGCTTCGCTCTGGCCACCCTGGCGGGCGAAGACGGCGGCGGCATAGAGATCGGCATCGGGCAGCAGGCCGCCCCCGCCAGGGTGTGCCGCATCGGGCGCGCCGACGAGCAGGGCCGCAATCGCCGTGCCATGGGCCGGATCGGCGGCCACGCGGCCCGGCTCGAGGAAGGAGCGCTGATGCAGCTTGCGCCCGGCGAAGGCAGGCAGACCGGCGGCAAGCCCGGAATCGATCATGCCGATGCGCAGACCCGATCCGCAGCCTTCCCCGCCCGACCAGCGGATCATGCGCCGGGCATAGTCGGGCGCGGGCAGCGAGACAACCTGGGCCGCCTCGGTCTCATAGGAGCCATAGACGCTGTTGACGTCCGCCGTCACCCCCGGAAGGCGCGCATGAAGCAGGGCGACCGCTTGGCGCGAATCCAGGCCGGCCGGGGTCCCGAGCTTCAGCACCGAAAGGCCGAGGGCGCTGAGGGGCCGCGCCTCGATCAGGCGGAAACCAAGGCTCTGGAGCCGGGCCAGGGTCTCGGGACGATCGCCTAGCACCACCACCTCGCCGGGCTCGAAGCCACGCCCACCCTCATGACCGGAATTGGCCCCGCCGGCTGGCGCGCTGCCGCCGGAGGCGGAGAGGCCGGTCCCGCCGCCATTCTCACCAGTGCCGTTGCCGTTACCCTGGCTATTCCCGTTGCTGTTGCCGTTTCCCTCGCCGTTCCCGTTCCCATGGCCGTCGCCGTTCCCATTGCCCTCGCCCCCGTTACCGTTCCCGCCATCGCCCCCATTACCGTCGCCACCGCCATTGCCGTTTCCGCCGCCATTGCCGTTCCCGTCGCCGTTTCCGTTGCCTTGGCTGCCCTGGCTGCCTCCGCCATTCCCGTCGCCATTCCCATGGTCATGGCCGTTGCCGTTATCGGCGAGCGCCGGTGCGACGAGGCGGACCGGAGAATCGATCGAAGAGAGGCAGGCGCCGACGAGCCCGAGCGCGAGCAGCCGCAAGGCCGCGGCGGCTAAGAGAAGCTGGGGCGCCCGCCGGTGGCGGGAAGGCGAGGAGGGAGCTCGCGCAGGCATCGTCATCGACTATGGCCGTTCCGGCCGAAAAGTCAGTTAGCGGCCGCTTTTGGTCACGGCAGAGGCGGTCAAATCCGTCACTGGCTCGGCAACAGCATGACGTTCCAGCTCTGATCCGCGCCGCGGCAGGCGATGCCGGCGTCATCCTGCGTGCCGCCGCCGCGGACTTCGCGCCGCGTGAACTCCCGGCATTCGGCGCCGAACCCCGTGGTAAAGCGCCGGCCGAGCTTGATGCTGCCATGATCCGTGGCCGCGCCGGTATAGGTGAAGGCCTGCCCCTCGGCGCCGCTCTCCAGGGCCGGCATCAAGGCCGACTCATAGGCCGTGTTCAGGGGGTCCACCACCGCAGCAGCCGGGACGTAGCCTTCGACCGGGTCCGCTTGGATCCGGTGGAGCTCATAGCCGCCGGCCAGGCCGAGGGCGAGCGCAGCGAGGCTCGCCGCCAGGGGCAGCAGCCGGCGCATCGGCCAGGGCTGCCGGCGGGAAACCGGCGAAGCCCCGCCCACGCCCGCCGCCAGCACCAGGCGGTCTGGCACCGGCTCGTTCAGCACCGCATCGAAAGCATGGGCGGCGGCGGCGGCACTGAGGCGAAGCTGACGCACGGTGTCCCGTGCTGCGGCGTTCTGCATCAGCGCCGCTTCCACAGCCGCGGCCTGGGCCGGGGACAACTCCTTGTCCACATAGGCGACCAGGGTCTCCTGGTCGAGATTGAGGGGCAGATCGCTCATCTTCACATCCCTTCAGGTGCTGCGCCCGATTCCGGGCTCAGCGCAGCTTGATCACATTGGCACGACTGCCCTTCGGCTCGCTTCCCCTCCGGGGCTGCTCCAGAGCCTTGCCGAGAGCGAGACGCGCCCGGGCGAGACGGCTCATGACCGTGCCGATCGGCAGCTGCAGAATCTCCGCCGCTTCCCGATAGGCGACCCCCTCCACGGATATCAGCAGCAGGACCGAGCGCTGCTCCGGAGTCAGGTCGGCGATCGCCCGGCGCACCTCCGCCAAGGCCAGGCGCGATTCCGCTTCCACCGCCGCATCGCCGCCGGGAAATTCGGCCAGTACCGCGGGATCCATCGCTGCGGGCCCCCGCCGGCGGTGCCGCAGCCGGTCGATCCACATCGTCTGGATAATGCGGTACATCCAGCTCACTAGACGCGTTCCCGGTTCGTACTGGTCGCGTCGCGACAGGGCCCGCTCGCAGGCGGCCTGCACGAGGTCGTCCCCCTCGTCGATGGAGCCGGCAAGGCCGAAGGCGAAGCGCCGCAGCTTCGGCAGCGCTGCCACCAACTCCTGATCGAACGCTGCATCCGCCATTAGCCGCCGGCCTCCCCGCGCACACGAACAACGCCCGAGCCCGAGGATTATTCCGGCCGGGGCGCCCATGGCACAAGGCCCATGGCACAAGGCCCAGGGCACAAGGCCCAGGGAACAAGGCGTGCGCCGCCGCAATCGTTCCGCGCCCGCGATATTGGGTCTAGTCTTTCGGGAACCATGCGCAGGCTCTCCTGGCTCCTCCTGTTTTTCCTTGTCACGGCGCCCCTGGCAGCCCGTGCCGATGGTTTCGCCCTCGCCAAGCAGGGCTTCCAGGCCCAGAAGCAAGGCCAATGGGACGAGGCGATCCGTCTCTACGGCGCCGCCCTGGAATCGACCGACCTCGATGACAAGGGCCGGCTCCTGGTCATGGGGCTCCGGGCCAACGCGCTCGGCATCCGCGGGCGCTACGACGAGGCCATCCAGGCCTTCGATGCGGCGATCCGCCTCGACCCGTCGAGCCCGCTCCCATATGTCGGCCGGGGGATGGTCCATCTCCAGATGGGCGAGGCTGATCTCGACGTCACCGATGACGAGGCGGCAATGAAGATCGCGCCTGAGGACCGCTTTGCTCAGGCCAACCGGGCGCTCGCCCGCTTCTATCTCGGCCGCTTCGACGCCGCCGCCGAGGACTACACCACCGTTCATGCCCATGACCCGGCCGATGCCGGATTCCTGCTCTGGCTCCATATCGCCCGTGCGCGTGCCGGCGCCGATGACGCAGCGGCCTTCCGGCAGGATGCCGCCGCCATCGACCCGGCGCGCTGGCCCGGCCCCGCGGTCGCCTATTTCCTGGGGCAGGCGACGGCGGAGGAGGTCACGGCCGCGGCGGATCAGGGCAGCAAGGCCGAGCGGTTGCAGCAGGGCTGCGAGGCCGGCTTCTATCTCGGCGAGTCGGCGCTGCTGAAAGGCGACAAGAGCGCGGCAGAGGCACAGTTCCGCAAGGTGCTCAGCGACTGCGATCTCTATCACAGCAACTACGTCTATTTCAGCCGGGCCTATGGCGCCGCTGCAGCGGAGCTGAAGCGGCTTCCATAACTTTCAGTAGGTGGCGCTTCTGCTAAGGGCGCCGCCGATCCAGCTCGCCGGCCGCCCAGCGGCGCCGGGCCTCCTCGGCCACCTCCGTGGGCACGACCGCCATGCCGATGGGTGCCAGCGAGATGCGCAGCAGCTTGAAGTGCACGATGCCGAAGGGGATGCCGATGATGGTGATGAAGCAGATGACGCCGATGACGAGATGGGCGATGGCGAGCCAGATGCCGGCGAAGAGGAACCAGATCACGTTGCCGATGAAGCCCAGCGGCCCGGTGCCGAGATCCTCCTCCCCCGTCAGATCATAGCGGCTGATCGCCTCGTTGCCGAAAGGCAGCAAGGTATAGAGGGCGATGTTGAAGGCGGCCCGGCCGAAGGGAATGCCGACGATCGATACGAACATGATGAGGCTGGCGAGGAACCAGCCTGCCGCCAGCTCGAGGCCGCCGAAGATCAGCCAGAGGATATTGAGGGCAAGGGCCATGACGGGCGCAGTCTAACGCCGACGAGGCTCATCCCATCTTTCGGCGGTCCGGGTGAGGACGGAAAGCCGGGCTAAGCCGGCAGCCCCGCCGCCCGGCAGCCATCGAGCCAGTAGAGTTCGTCGGCGGTGCGTCGGAAGCGCACCGAGCGCTTCTCGCGCCAGAGGGTCCAGTCGGTGCGGCGCTGGAGGAAGAGATCGAGATCGGCCTTGGCGGCATCGGCGAGGCCGAGCCTGGTTTCGACCACGGCGCGCAGCAGCAGGCAATCGACCA
>DATBBO010000635.1:0-4788 GCA_036270995.1 Dongiaceae bacterium
TCGCCGATTCCACCCTGGCCTATCAGGGCTATGGCCATGGCCTGGATCGGGATTTCATCGGCGCGCTCAGCCAGGCGGTCATCGCTGGGCTGGAGCCCGCGCTCACTCTGATCTTCGATCTGCCGGTGGAGCAGGGGCTCGCCCGGGCCGCCAGCCGGGCCGGGTCCGAGGATCGGTATGAGCGCATGGATCGCGGCTTTCACGAAGCGCTCCGCCGGGGTTATCTCGCCATCGCCGCGGCGGCACCGGCGCGTTGCGTAGTGATCGATGCCAGCGGGAATGAGGATGCGACCTGGGCGCGGGTGAGATCGGCCGTCGGCGCCCGGCTCGGCCTGGAGCTCGCCTGATGGAGCCGCGCGATAATCCGATGCTGGTCGATCAGGAGATGGCCGAGCGCGCCTTGCTGGAAAGTGCACGCTCGGGCCGGCTGGCACATGCCTGGCTCCTCACCGGGCCGCAGGGTGTGGGCAAGGCGACGCTGGCTTTCCGCTTCGCGCGCTATCTCCTGGCCGGCGATGGCGAGGAGAGCGCTGGCCTGTTCGAGATGCCTCGCTCCGAAGGGCTCGCGGTCGATCCGGGCCATCCGGTCTTCCGGCGCGTTGCGAGCGGGGGCCATGCGGATCTGCGGGTGCTGGCACGGGGTGTCAACCCCAAGACCGGCAAGCCTCGCAGCGAGATCGTGGTCGACGAGGTGCGCGAGGCGATCGCCTTCCTCAGGCTCACCCCTTCGGAGGGCGGTTGGCGCGTCGTCATCGTCGACGGTGCGGAGGACATGAACCGCAATGCCCAGAACGCCCTGCTGAAGGTGCTGGAGGAGCCGCCCGCGCGCGCGGTGCTGCTGCTGGTCTGCCATGCGCCGGGCCGGCTTCTGCCGACTATCCGCTCGCGCTGCCGGCGTCTCGATCTCCGGCCGCTTTCCGCCACCACGATCGCCCGGCTCGTCGCCGAGCGCCTGCCCGAGCTGGCGGAGGGCGATCGCGCTCTGGCGGCGGGGCTGGCGGAGGGCAGCATCGGGCGGGCGCTCGCGATCCTGGAGGCGGGCGGCGTCGAGCTCTATCGCGATCTCGTGACGCTGCTCCTGGCTCTGCCGAAGCTCGACGCGGGCGCTCTCCATCGCCAGGCCGACCGCCTCGGGCGCTTCGGCAGCGAGGAATCCTACAGGCTGGCCGCCGAGCTCCTGCTCGGCTGGCTGACGCGCATGATCAAGCTTGCCGTTGCCGGTGAGGATGCCGGATTCGAGTTCATGAAGGGGGAGCGCGCCGCCATGGCGCGCCTTGGACGTGCCGTCAGCGTGGCGCGCTGGATCGAGTTGGCGGAGGAGATGCGCCGCGAGTTCGCCCTGGTGGAGGCCGTGAACCTCGACCGCCGGCAGGTCTGGATCTCCTCCCTCCTCGGCGTGCAACGCCTCGCCGCGGCATGAGACCTCGCACACCCGGCGACAAACCTGTGCAACCGACTGTTCTCGATGGCGGAGACCGGTTCTTCCTCGCATTGCTCGCGCTGATCGCCGTCACCTATCTGGTGCTGTTCGGCTACTACCTCGGCGCAACCATCATCCGCGTGCCTGTCTACGATCTGATCGGCTTCATCATGCACTACGCCGATTTCTGGCTGCGCGGCGACTGGTGGGGCTATCTCTGGATTCCGCATAATGAGCACCGGCTGATCTTCACCCGCCTGCTGCTGCTCGCCGATATCGACTGGTTCCGCGGCAATGCCGTGCCGTTCATCCTTTTCGGGCTGCTTTGCCTCGCGGCCATGATCTACGCGATCGTCGGGGAGGTGATGGCGGCGGATCTGCCGCCTGGGCTCCGCCTGATCCTTGCGGCCTTCGTGTTGCTGCTGCTGGCGACGAGCTACATCGTCGTCGACTGCACCATGCCGGCCCTCGGGCAGTATGTGCACACCGCGGCCTGCGCGACCCTCGCTCTGGTCCTGCTGGACGGGGCGGGGGAGGGGGGCCGCTTCGCCGATCTCCGGCGCGTCCTTGCGCTGGTGGCAGGGATCGCCGCCGCCTTCGGCATCGCCGGCGGGCTCATCATCTGGCCGGTGCTGGTCTGCATCGCCTGGCGCGGCGGGCTCCCGCGCGGCTGGATCCTCGCGGTGATCCTCGTCGGCGCGGCCTTCATCGCGCTCTATGTCCCGGGCATCAAGACCCATGCTTCGCTGGGCGCCATCGATGCGGAGCGCATCTGGCGCATGCTCGACTACGCGGTGCGCTTCCTGGGCCTGCCCTGGTCTCATGACGCGAATTTCGTGGGGTTCGGCCGCGCGGCCGGCGCCATCATCCTGGTGGCCGGGCTCCATTTCCTGCTCTTCCGCGGGCTGCTGGCCGCGCCGCGGAGCCGGCTCGAGCGTATCGCTCTCGGCCTCATGCTCTTTGCTTTGCTCATCGCGGCGCTCGCCGGGGCGGGACGGGTCGACATCGCCACCGATCGCGAAATGCCGGTGCGCTACAGCGTCTTCACCGCCATGGGCCAGATCGGGCTGTTGCTGCTCCTGGCACCCTTCCTCGCCCTGCTCTGGGAAGGCAGACGCCGATTGCTGCAGATCATTGTCCTGGGCGTCGCGCTGCTGCTGCTCGCCCAGCAGGTTGTTGCCGGGCGGGCCGGCGCCGCCGTCGCGAGGCAATACGCGGAATCCTATCGCCAGTTCGCCGCCGGCCTGTGGACCCCCGCCATGACCCAGTTCGTACATCCCGATCGCAAGATTGCCGAGCAGGGCCAGGCGATCGTGCGGAAGCTCGGAATCTACCAGTCCTACTAGCAGACTGCCTGGCAGGGCATCCCGATTGACCCTCATGCCTGGCGCACCTACATCAGATTCCTGCCCGACCTGGACCTCGCCCCTTCGGACATATGACACCGGCGATGTTGCGCCGTTCGGCGGCCTGTGGGAAAAGGGCCGCCGATTTGGAGATAGCCATGGCCGAGCGCCGCTATTACCTGACCACGCCGATCTATTACGTCAACGATGCGCCGCATATCGGGCACGCCTACACGACGCTCGCCTGCGACGTGCTGGCGCGCTTCAAGCGCCTCGACGGCTGTGACGTCATGTTCCTGACCGGCACGGACGAGCATGGGCAGAAGGTGGAGAAATCCGCCATCGCCGCTGGCATGACTCCCCAGGCCTTCACCGACAAGGTCTCCCAGAACTTCCGCGATCTCGCGCGCGCGATGAATTACAGCAATGACGATTTCATCCGGACGACCGAACCGCGCCATATCCGCTCCTGCCAGGCGATCTGGCAGCGCCTGGCGGAGCGGAATGAGATCTATCTCGACAAATATGCCGGCTGGTATGCGGTGCGCGACGAGGCCTATTACGCCGAGGACGAGCTGACCACCGGCCCCAACGGCAAGAAGATCGCGCCTTCCGGGGCCGAGGTCGAATGGGTCGAGGAGCCGAGCTATTTCTTCCGCCTCGGCGCCTGGCAGGAGCGTCTGCTCGCCTTCTACGAGGCCAATCGCGATTTCATCGCGCCGGAAAGCCGGCGCAACGAAGTGATCAGCTTTGTGCGCGGTGGCCTCAGGGATCTCTCCGTCTCGCGCACCAGCTTCAAATGGGGCGTGCCGGTGCCGGGCGACCCCGCCCATATCATGTATGTCTGGCTGGACGCCCTTACCAACTACATCACCGCCAGCGGATTTCCCGATCTGGAGAGCGCGACCTACAAACGCTTCTGGCCGGCGGACCTCCATATGGTGGGCAAGGACATCCTGCGCTTCCACGCGGTCTACTGGCCGGCCTTTCTGATGGCGGCGGATCTGCCGCCGCCGCGGCGCGTCTTCGCCCATGGTTGGTGGACGAACGAGGGCCAGAAGATCTCGAAGTCGCTGGGCAACATCATCGATCCGCTGAAGCTGATCGAGCGCTACGGGCTGGATCCCGTGCGCTATTTCCTGCTGCGCGAGATTCCGTTCGGCAATGACGGGGATTTCTCGCACCGGGCCATGGTCCACCGGATGAACGGCGATCTTGCCAACGACTTCGGCAACCTCGCCCAGCGCGTTCTGTCCATGATCGCCAAGAACTGCGGTGCAAGAGTGCCGGCGCCGGGCGCGTTCACGGCCGCCGATGCGGCGTTGCTGGACGCCGCCAAGGGCCTCCATGGGCGGCTCGCTGCCGAAATCGATCGCCAGGCCTTCCACATCGCCCTCGAGGCCGCCTGGCAGGTCGTCGGCGCGGCGAACCGCTATGTGGACGAGCAGGCGCCCTGGGCCCTGCGCAAGACCGATCCTGCCCGCATGGGCACCGTGCTTTACGTCGTGGCGGAGGTGGTGCGCCGCATCGCCATGCTGATCCAGCCCTTCATGCCGGAGTCCTGCGGCAAGCTTCTGGACCAGCTGGCAGTTGCGCCCGACAAGCGCAGCTTCACCAGCCTGGAACTGGCGCTTTCCGGCGGTACGGCGCTGCCGGTGCCGAGCGGCGTCTTCCCGCGCTTTGTCGAGGCACCGGCGGCCTAGAGCATGGTTGCAGCGGATGGCCGCCACATGCTGGTCGACAGCCATTGCCACCTCGATTTCGACGAGTTCGCCAGCGAGCTCGACGCGGTGGTCGCGCGCGCGAGGCGCGCGGGGGTGGAAAGCCTCGTCACCATCTGCACGCGGCTGACGGAATTCGACCGGGTGTTGGCGATCGCCGAGCGCTTCGAGAATGTCTGGTGCTCGGTGGGCATCCATCCCCACGAGGCCGAGAGCGAGCCGGACGCGACCGCTGCGCGGCTGGTGGAGCTGGCGCGCCATCCCAAGGTGGTGGGCATCGGCGAGGCCGGGCTGGACTTCT
>DATBBO010000636.1:0-2360 GCA_036270995.1 Dongiaceae bacterium
CCCCATCTCAACTTTGCCCTTTCCGCCACCTCACGCTTTTACCCTTGAATGCGCGCCATGAACGTTGCCTGGTATGTCGCTCGGTTGCGCCGGATGGGCGCGCGGGAACTCGCATCGCGCCTGCGTGACGAGGGGCTGAAGACGCGCTGGCGGCGATTGAAGGGCCGACCAGCCCCCATCCAGAGGGCGACAGCCGCATCCGCTCCAGCCGTTCCCTGGGACGGGCGCGGGCTGGAACCGGAGTCCGGCGCTGCGATCATTGAGGCGGCGAATCAGCTTGTCGCCGGGCGCCTCTACATCCTCGGCCGCAAGGTCGCCCTGCCGCAATCGGCAGAGGATTGGTTTCGCGACCCTGACACCGGAATACTCGCACCCGCCGAGGCCTACGCCTTCGATATCGATTCCCGCGACCCGGCGGTCGCCGGCAATCACAAATTCCTCATGGAGCCAAGCCGGCTGCAGCATGTCACGCTGTTGGCCGCAGCCTATTTCCTGACGCATGACGAAGCCTTCGCCGAGCTTGCAGCCGCGCAGCTCCGTTCCTGGTGGCAGGCGAACCCGTTTCTGACGGGGATTCACTGGTCGAGCGGCATCGAGGTCGCGCTCCGGCTGATCAGCTTCGCCTGGGCCCGCCGCCTGCTGGGTGGCTGGGCCGGGGCCGGCGACTGCTTCGAGGGCTCGAGCCTCGCTCGCGATCAGATCTTCCGCCATCAGCAATATCTCGCGGCCCTGCGCAGCCATGGCTCCTCGGCCAACAACCACCTTCTGGCGGAGCTCCTCGGCCTCTATATCGGCGCCTGCGCCTTTGCCTGGTTTCCGCAAAGCGGCCGGTGGCGCCGCGCCGCCGCTGCCGGGCTCGAGATCGAGGCCGCGCGCCAGGTCTTTCCCGATGGGCTCAGCCGCGAGCAGGCCAGCGAGTATCACGGCTTCGTCCTCGAGATGCTCATGCTTGGCGCGGCGGAGGGCCTCCTCGTCGGCCGGCCCTTCAGCGCCGATTTCCATGCCACCATCGCCGGCATGGCGGATGGCTGGGCGGCCTTGCTGGATGTCAGGGGCCGGCCGCCGCGCCAGGGCGATACGGACGACGCCCAGGCGATCCTGCTCGACCCGGCGGACCGCGAGCGCCGGCCGCGAAGCCTGCTCGCCGCCGCCGAGAGTCTGGTCGGCCGCTGCCCTTGGTGGCCCGCATCGCTGCCCGACTTCCGCAGCCACCTCTTCGCCGTACTGGCGCGCCGCCAGGGGCCGCCGCCGCCCCTTCCCCGCCCGGCAGCGCGACCGCATTTCTTCGCCGATGCGGGGGTGGCAATCCTGCGCGATTTGGAGCCGAGGGACGATGAGCTCTGGTGCCGGTGCGATCATGGACCGCATGGCTATCTATCCATCGCCGCCCATGCCCATGCCGATGCGCTCTCTCTCGAGCTGCGTCATGGGGGAGTCGATATCCTGGCCGACCCCGGTACCTATTGCTATCTGACGGAGCGCGATTTTCGCCATTACTTCCGCTCGACGCTCGGCCACAACACCCTCGAGGTCGGCGGTCTCGACCAGGCACGCTTCGGCGGCCCCTTCCTTTGGCTCGATGCGCCCCAGGCCCGCCTGCTCGCCGCGGCCGGGCTGGACAACGGCGAGATCGCGGGCTGGAGCGCTGTCCATGCCGGCTACGCCCGCCAGAACGGCGGACCCGTGCATCAGCGATCCGTCACCCTCGACCGCGTCCAGCGCCTCGTTGTTATCGCCGACCGGCTCATCGCCGAAGGCTCTATTCCGGTCCGCCTCGCCTTCCATCTGGGACCGCAGATATCCGCTCTCCTGGAGGGGGAGACCGCCATGCTTGCCTGGTCCGACGGCAGCCGTTCCTGGCGCGGACGGCTCAGCCTGCCTCCGGGCCTCGCTTGGCGCGCATTGCGGGGATCGCTCGATCCCGTCGCCGGCTGGTATTCGCCCCGCTTCGGTGAGCGGATTCCGGCAACTTCGCTGATCGGCGAGGGCCTGATGAGCGGGGAGGTGACCATGGAGAGCCGGTTCGAGGTCGCGCCGGCGCCCTGAGCGGCCCGGCTCAGGAGGTTTGGCCGCCCGTCCTGCTGTCGACCAGGAAGGCAATCAGGACGCCGATGGCGCTGGCGAGCGAGTAGGTCACCAGCCCGGCGAGGAGGCGCACGACCCAAAGATAGGCGTCGGCGCCGTCGCTCGCCGAACGTCCGGCCATGAACCAGAGTCCGATTCTGTCGGCCGCGATCCATGGCAGAAGGATCGCAGCCATCATCCACAGGATCGCGGCGGGTTGCAGGTGGAGTTCGGCGCTCCCGTCTCCGAGCCCCAGGCTCCCAGCCATGCGGCGGAGCGGCAGCATCATGGCGATG
>DATBBO010000637.1:0-5160 GCA_036270995.1 Dongiaceae bacterium
GACGGTCGCGCGGCCCCCGGCGATCTTCGTCGGCGGCGCCCCGGGCCTCGATTTCCTGAACTCGATCGCCACGCCGGTCGACATCCCCGTCGACTGGATCGATGACGGCGAGGGGCTCCTGCGCTGGCTGGCCGAGGCGAAGCTGGTACCCGCCGAAGTGCTCGCGGGCATCCGGGCGCGCGCGCGACCCGCCGAGCTCGACAAGGTGGCGGCGGAGGCGAGGGACCTGCGCGAATGGTTCAGAGGCTTCCTCGGCCGGCACAAGGGCCGTCCTCTGACCGCGGCGGATCTGGCCGAGCTGGCGCCGCTGAACCGGCTCCTCGCGCGCGACGAATCCTTCAGCCGGATCGTGCCTGAGCCCGGGAGCGCCCCAGGGGGCGCCAAGCCGCCGCTCCGGCTTCGCTTCGAGCGCAACTGGTCGACCGCCGAAGCCCTTCTGCTCCCGATCGCCCAGGCCCTGGCCGAGCTCGTCTGCTCCGAGGACTTCGCGAAGCTGAAGGCCTGCGAAGGCCCCGTCTGCACGCTCTATTTCGTCGACCGCACCCGCGGGCACGCCCGGCGCTGGTGCAGCATGGCGATCTGCGGCAACCGCGCCAAGCAGGCCGCCCACCGGCATCGGCTCAAGGCGCTGCAGGGCTGAGCGGCGATGGCGGACTCGGCCCTTGCCTCCGCGCCCGCGCCGCTCCATGTCTTGGCCGATATCTTGGCCGGCGCCTTCCGCGCGCCGATCGCCGTCTCGCGTACCGATTCCCACCTCCCATGAAAGGCCCATGCGCTCCATGACCAGCTCATCCGACTACGTCCCGCCGAAGGTCTGGGTCTGGGACAAGCCCAGCGGCGGCCAATTCGCCAACATCAACCGCCCGATCGCCGGCGCCACGCATGAGAAGGAGCTTCCCGTCGGCCGCCACCCGCTCCAGCTCTATTCGCTGGCGACGCCCAACGGCGTGAAGGTCACGATCATGCTGGAGGAGTTGCTGGCGCTGGGGCACAGCGGCGCCGAATACGATGCCTGGCTGATCAAGCTCGATGGCGCGCAGTTTGGCAGCGGCTTCGTGGCGGTGAATCCCAACTCCAAGATCCCGGCGCTCGTGGACCGCAGCGGCCCGAAGCCGGTCCGGGTCTTCGAATCCGGCGCGATCCTGCTCCATCTCGCTGAGAAGTTCGGTGACTTCCTGCCGACGGAGGCGGCCCAGCGCGCCAAGTGCCTCTCCTGGCTCTTCTGGCAGATGGGCAGTGCGCCTTATCTTGGCGGCGGCTTCGGCCATTTCTACGCCTACGCGCCGGAAAAGATCGAATATGCGATCGACCGCTACGCCATGGAGGTGAAGCGCCAGCTCGACGTGCTCGACAAGCGCCTGGCCGAGACCAGGTACATCGCGGGCGATGCCTATACCATCGCCGACATGGCGATCTTCCCCTGGTATGGCGGGCTGGCCAAGGGCTGGCAGTACGGCGCCGGCGAGTTCCTGAGCGTGCAGGACTACAAGCATGTCGTCCGCTGGGCCGACATGCTGCTGGAGCGCCCGGCCGTGCGCCGCGGGCGCAAGGTCAACCGGACCTGGGGCGAGCCATCCGACCAGCTTCACGAGCGCCACGACGCGAGCGATTTCGAGACCCGGACCGCCGACAAGCTCGCCCCCGCCGGCTGACAGCCGGCCGCCCTCGGCGAGGCCACCCTCACTCCGGCCCTCTCCCCCTTTGGGGGGCGAGAGGGACCAAAGGCGAGGCGCGGCACGCTTCTTCTTCCCCCTCTCCCGCCATTGGCGGAAGA
This sequence comes from Dongiaceae bacterium, assembly GCA_036270995.1. Lineage (GTDB taxonomy): Bacteria > Pseudomonadota > Alphaproteobacteria > Dongiales > Dongiaceae > DASXQK01. The sequence goes on from DATBBO010000637.1 coordinate 1,775, forward strand.
GGGCTGGGGTGAGGGTGGCCTCATCGCTCCCACCCCTCGCGGCCGTGGCGCGTCAGGCCGGTCCTGCCTCGATCACGCTGACTGGCGCCTCTGTCGGCACGATGCGCATCATCTCGAACCCTGCGGCCGAAAGGATGGCGCGGAATTCGGATTCGCTGCGTTCGCGGCCGCCCGGCGTCATGAGAAGCATTTCGAGATCCAGGAGATAGGCCTCGATCGCCCGCCCCCGTTCCGCCGTCTCCGGCATGACGCGCTCGACGATCAGGAGCCGCGCCTTCGGCGCCATCGCCTTCCGGCAATTGGCAAGAATGGCGATGGATCGCGCATCGTCCCAATCATGGAGCACGCTCTTCAGCAGATAGGCCTCCGCCCCGGCGGGGACAGCCTCGAAAAAGCTGCCGGCGACGACCCTGCAGCGTTCGGCCACCCCGCTCGCTTCGAGCAGGGGCGGCGCTGCGGCCACGACTTCGGGGAGATCGAACAGCACGCCCTCGGCAGCCGGGTTCGCCGCCAGAATGTCCGCCAGCAACCGGCCGGTCCCCCCACCCACATCCGCGATGCTGCGGAACGGCGCGAAGTCGTAAGCCGCGATCACCGGTGCGGAGATCGCCGCGCTGAACGAGGCCATCGCCTGGCTGAAGAGGGCGGATTCCTCCGCATTCTCCGCATGACGTTCGAACACCGTCTTTCCGAAGGCCCGCTCGACCGCCGCCTGGCCGGTCCGGACGGCCAGCTGCCGCAGCATCAATGCCGGCGGTACCTGATCCCGATTGCTCATCGATAGGCCGCGGGCTGGCGGCACTCCCCCCGGCGGGCTCCTCCGCGCCGAGTGCGCCGAGGAGCCGCCGCAGGAGAATGCCGAGACCTGTCGTCTACTCCAGAACCCGCACGCGGGAATCGAATAGCGCGCGGGTGAACTCGGCGGTCGTGTTCTTGCCCGTGGCGGTGCCGAAGAGAGGATAGGTCGTCGACGGCCCGCTCGCGGCCAGACCCATATAGTCGCCGAGGAAATGGCCGCCAGCCTCGGGCGCATCGAGAATGTTGAAGGAGGAGTCCGTCACACGCAGTTCGTTGCCCCAATTGGCGGGTTTGGCGCAGTTGCTCGTCGTGTCGCAGAAGATCGCGAAGTAGTCGGTCGCCTCGAAGCCGGCCGGTGTGTTGGTATCGTTACGGAAGTCGTAATAGGTCACCACGACGAAATTGCCGTCGCCGCTCGCCACCACCGCCGGAATGAAGGCCTGCTGGCGACAGGGGTTGGCGTTCGGCGGCGTGGCGTTGATCCTGATCGGCGCCGACCAGGTGACGCCGCGGTCGAGCGACTGGCTGAAGGCGATGCCGTCGACCGGGATCGTGCCCGTGGGCGTCGTGCAGTTGAGGGCGGGGTTCGGCGCCATCGAGAAGCGGTCGTCCTGCCAGGCGAGATAGATGGCGCCTGTCACGGGGTTGACCGCGACGCTGTAGAGGATCGAGGCGTCGCGCAGCGGCTCGCCGGCATCCGGCGAGACGACGCCGACGACGTCGATATCGATCGGGAATGTCGGTGTGCTCCAGCTCGCCCCCTTGTCCGTGGATCGGATGAAGCCGATGCTCAGTCCCGAGGTCGTCACATTGATGGCCGTGAAGAAGTCGAGGACGTCCCCGATCGGCAGCACCTGAACGAGATTGTCGATCGTCTGCGCACCGGTCCCCGGGCTGTAGATCGCCACGGGCTTACCCCAGCTCTGGCCGTTATCCGTGGAGAGCGCGAGGAGCGAGGGGCCGGTGAAGTTGAACTTGAAGACGGGCGCGCCGCCTTTGCACGGCGGCTTATGAACTGGGGCGCAGACCGAAGAGGCGCCCACCGTCGAATTGATCAGCTTGCGCGCCAGCGGAATTCCTTCGCCTTGCGCCAGCAGACTGGCGCCCTGGTCGGACTGAGGGAAGACGCTCAGCTGATCCCAGACCGCATAGACGAGGCCATTCTTCGTCGGATCGGCGGTGATCGAGTTCTTGTCGTTCAACACTTGCGGGGAGTTGTTCTGGATCAGGGTTGTCGGCGTACTCCAGGTCGTCACGTGGTCGGTGGAGCGGCTCACCAGCATGCCGCCATGCTTCGCGCCGAAGGGCGTGGTCGGCTTGGCGGGATCCAGTACGAGCGAGAAGAAGAACGCCGTGCCGTCGAGGGCGAAGGCGGTCCAGGGATCCGACGCGCGGATGAAATTTCCGCCCGTGCATTTCGTCACGTCCTGCGGGATCGTGTCCTTCCAGGTCTTCCCGGCATCATTCGAAAGAACGCCGACCAGCCCGCGCGATCCGCCATCGTCCCAGCGGTCCTGCTGATGGCCGACCAGGAGGCGCGAGGCATCGGTCGGATCCACCGCAAGCCATGGCTCGATCGCGGTATCCGGATACAAGATGCTCCCGAAGACGGTCTGCTGCCGGTGCACATTGTCGGCGGTGCAGGTCGCACAGGGATCGGCGCCCGTCACTCTGACCAGGGGGCCCTCGGTCTGAGCCTGGGCCGTCAGTGAGAAGAGCCCGATCGCGGTGAACAAACCGGCGAGGCTGCAGCTTGCGAGCCTCGATCCGCGCAAGCATAGAATGCCATTCATCATCTCGCTCTCCTTTGGGTCATGAAGAAAAGACGATGCTCCGATCAGAATTGGGCGCTCGTCGGCGAGAGACGTCGAGTGACAACCGAAAAAGAACACAAGTGATCTCTTTCCGGTCACAGCGGCACGGCTGGACGAATATTTACGAACTATTTACCAGTGGGATCTCGGGCGCGCACCACATCGACCCCTCCCAGCTTTTGCGGCGGGAGAGGGAGGGGATCCGTCGCGAAGCGACGGGGAGCGTCAGGTTAGCCCGAGCGCGGTGAAGGAAAGGTTGAACGAACCTGGATGAGCCTTACGGAATCAGACATGGATTGTGCAGAACGAGTCGATCGCTCCGCTTTCCCCCTCTCCCGCCATTGGCCGGAGAGGGCCGGGGTGAGGGTGGCTTCCTCGCTTTATCCGCGCCTGCAGGCGGACTGCCGTCCACCCTCGGCAAGACCCCCTCACCCCGACCCTCTCCCCCTTCGGGGGGCGAGGGGGACCAAAGGTGAGGCGCGGCCGCTTTTCTCCCTCTCTCCCGCTTGACGCTGCGGGATTCACGGCATGTCGCGAGGACGTCACGGCCCCCTTCACCCTCCCCCTGCGGGCCGTCAGGCCCGCGCCTTGATGGGGGAGGGACGGGGTGGGGGTGGCCGCAGACACCAGGACGACATCCCGATCTGTTTGATCCGCTGCCGCGGATCAGACCCCCCACCCCAACCCTCCCCCACAAGGGGGGCGGGGGGCGATGGGAGAGGGGCCGATGGGGCGGGCCCCGATCGGGTGGCCTTCCACGGGCGGAGCCTGTCA
>DATBBO010000638.1:0-2048 GCA_036270995.1 Dongiaceae bacterium
CGAGAGGCCGCAGAGTTGGGGGCCAGCGTCAGTGCGGCGCGTCGGCGCAACGAGGAACTTCGCCGTCGCATCGACCTGCTGGAGCAGGAGCAGGTGGCCGTCCTTGCGGCCGAGCGGGCTGTCCTTGCCGCCGAGCGGGCGGCCCGCCAATCCGAGCGCGCTCAGCTCGTGGCAAAGATGCAAATGACGGCGCAACGGATGATGAGCGCGCATGTCGAGGAGCTGGCTCGGATGTCGGCCCAGGCAGAATCCGCAGCGGCCCAGATGACGGCGGCTCATGCGGCGGAGATCCATCGCCGGTCGGCGGCGACTGAGGCGATGCTGAGCCAGGCTCCCGAGGCTCATGCCGCAGCGCTCGCATTGCTCGCCTCCCGCGCCGAGGTGGCGGCGCGGGAGAAGGCTGAGATCCATGCCAAGGCCATTGCCCGGCTATCGGCTCGCGCCAGGGCGGCGGAGGGTGCACTCGCCGAAATCGCGGCCAGCACCAGCTGGCGCGCGACTCGGCGGATCATTCGTGCCGCGAGTTGGCTGCCGAACTCCTGGCGCGTGGCGGGACGCCGGTCGTTGCGCATTGCCTGGTGGACCGTCACGGGCCGGCTCGTCGCAAGGCTGCGCCATCGGCGTCGCACGCAGCGCGCCCTTGCTCTCCTCCGGGCCTCGCCCCTGTTCGATCCCCTCTGGTATGCCCGTGCCTATCCCGATGTCGCCTTGTCCGGCCTCGACCCCACGGCCCATTTCGCGGCTCATGGCGCGGCGGAGAACCGCGATGCGGGACCGGCATTCGATGCGGGGTGGTATCGCCAACGCTATCCAGATGTGGCCGCCGCCCGCATCCATCCCCTGCTGCATTTCCTGCAGCACGGGGCCGCCGAAGGTCGGGAATGGCGCGCCGTGGTGCCTGCCCTTCCAGACCCGCCGCCGATTCCGGTGCCCGCGGGTCCAGCGATCCCGCAAGCAGATGTCGTCCCGGAAACCCCGGACGACAATCGGGCGGCCGCCTATGCCCTTCCTGAGAAGCCGGCGGTGCTGCCTGTCCCAGCGAATGCAAGCTTGGAATTCGCAGCAGCCTTGGCGGAGGTATCGGCGGACGACGGCAGCGAACCTGCGCCGTCCTTCGCGGAAGCACAGGTCAGTGTCGCCGAGCCGGCAGCCCCTGAAGAGGTCCGGCGGCAGCCCGAACCGGAAGAATTGCCGGCTATCGTCCCTCGCCTGGAGTTACTCGGCCGCGATCTGCCGGAGATCACCATATATCCGGTGACTGCGGGATTCGTCATCCGCTGTACGCCGCCTGGCGACCTCCGGCGGGCGCTTGAGAGCGCAGAGACAGCGCTGGAGGCGATCGGGCAACGCCGGCACGCCAGCATCATGCTCGCCGGCCACGATGCCACGGTTGATCTGGCGGACTTCGTCTCCTGGACTGTCGCAAGTCTTCCGCCGGGTGCGGCACCCGGCCTGGCCGCTGCCCATAACCGCATGATGGAACGCGCCTTTGCCGCCGGCGCGGAGGTCTACCTCACCGCGCATCCCGGCGGCGTATTTCACCCCGAGGCGCTGATCGCCGTGATGCGCATGGTTCGCGCGAACGGCCGGCGAGCTCTGGTCGAAGCGGCACGGGCGCCGCGGAAGGTGCCGAGGCCGGTCGATCCTGAATGCTATGCGATCCCCTGGATCTCTGGCGCCTGCCTCGCCATCCCCCGCCAGGTCTACGATGCGGTCGGAGGCTTCGACGAGCGGTTGGAGCCATGGGGCGCGGATCTCGACTTATCCTGGCGGGCCAAGGCAGCGGGCTTCGATGTCCTCGCCTGTCCCGATGCGCTGTTCGAGCTGTCGTTCACCGACAAGGAAAAGCCCGTGCCGCCGGCGTTCCTGTCATCGGCCGTGCTGCTGGCCAGGAAGTGGGGCCTGGCCGAACTTGAAGCCGAGCTTGCCGCGGGGCTCGAGAGGGCAGGGGAGAGACTGCCCGAGGTCGCGATGGAGATGGTGCCCGGTACGGCGCGCGCCGCGGCGGACCTTCGGGGCGGCCCGTTCTTCGGCGACCGACTCTGGTG
>DATBBO010000639.1:0-11657 GCA_036270995.1 Dongiaceae bacterium
GTCGTGGCCACCGGCTTCGCCGACGGGCTGCTGAAGGCGGGCATCCCTCTCTGGCGAGCCCATCTCTCGGCCTCGACCCTGGATCCCGAGCTGGAATCTCTCGGCTTCACCTGGACCCGCCAGGGCGGACGGGAGCGCGAGGAGTTCAGCCACGGCTCCTTCGAGCTGATCTCCCGCGACAGCCCGATCTATGACGGCGTAGTCGCGGCCCGCGCCCGGGCAGCCGAGCCCGGCTCGGCGAAGCGCGAGGACATTGTCCTGATGACCCGCTACCGTCTCGCGGAAGGCGAAGGGCTCGAGCGGTATTCCGTCCTCAAGGAGTTCCGGCAGGAGGGCGCGGCGGATTATCTGGTCTTCGTGATTCCCTTCTCCGCCGACGGGCTGTTGACCACGGTGCGCACCGGCGCGGTCGTCACCCTGGCGACGGACCGCGCGACCGGCTTCTCGGATGCCGATGTCGCCGCGATTGCCGACATCATGCCCGCCTTCGGCGCGGTGGTCCGGGTCGGCATCAATCTGGTGTCGATCCGCACCGCACTGGACACCTATCTCGGCCGCGATGTGGGGCAGCGCATCCTGCAGGGCGAGATCCGCCGCGGCTCGGTCGAGACCATCTCGGCGGCCATCGTCTTCGGCGATCTGCGCGGCTTCACCGCACTTTCCGACGCGATGCCGCAGGACCGGCTCGTCACCATGCTCGACGATTATCTCGAATGCCTCGTCGCTCCCATCGAGGCGCGAGGCGGGCAGGTGCTGAAATTCCTCGGCGATGGGCTGCTTGCGACCTTTGCGCTGGGCGAGGCGGATGCGAACCTCCTCTGCGGCGAGGCCCTGGCTGCCGCGCGCGATGCCCTGCGGCGCATCAAGAAGCTCAACGAGAAGCGCGCGGGCGCCGGCCTGCCGGTCACCACGATGGATATCGCACTCCATCTCGGCGATGTGCTCTACGGCAATGTCGGCTCGGACCGGCGCCTCGACTTCACGGTCATCGGTCCGGCGGTGAACGAGGCGAGCCGTCTCGAGGCTCTCTGCGCGCCATTGGGGGTGCCGCTCATCGCCAGCCGGCGCTTCGTCGAGGCGCTCTCTAATCCCGCCCTGTGCCGGAGCCTCGGCGAGCGTCAGCTTCGCGGCGTGCGCAACCCGGTCGAGGTGTTTACCCTCGAGATGCCGGCAGTGGAGGCGTGAGGGGTTGCTGCGTCCCGGCGAGCCGTTCGCTCGCGCTCTCCAGCCGCTTCTCCAGCTCGGCCATGAAGGCCCGGCGATTGAGGCCCGGCGGGATCGGCGGCAGGAATTCCAGGGTGATGACCCCGGGCTTCTTGATGAAGCTGCGGCGGCTCCAGAACAGGCCCGAATTGAGGGCGACGGGGACGACCGGCAGGTCGAGGGCGCCGTAGAGAGCGGCGATGCCCGGTTGATAGGGCTTGTGCTGGCCCGGCAAGACGCGGGTCCCCTCGGGAAAGATGAGGATGTCGCGGCGCTGGGCGCGGCGTGCCTTCGCGACCGCCAGCAAGCGCTTCAGTGCCGCGGCCCGGCCCGCGCGATCGACGGGAATATGCCCCGCCTTCATCAGGCAGATTCCGAAGAACGGGATATAGAGCAGCTCGCGCTTCAGCACATAGGCCGGCTTGTCGAGGTAGAGGGCGAAGATCAGCGTATCCCAGCTCGACTGATGCTTCGCCGCATAGATGGCCTGGCCCCGCCGGGTGTTCTCCAGCCCGACCACGCGATGAGTGAGGCCGGTGAGACGCCGAAGCAGCAGGAGCGTCCCTTTGACCCAGAGCCGTCCCACCCCATAGATGGCCGGATAGGGCAGGAGCAGAGCGGGGAGGCAGAGAATGAGGACGACGATCGCGGTCCAGAGATAGAAGGCGATATTGAACAGGAAGGAGCCGAGCTTCTCCATCAGCTCTTGCCCTCCTCCCTGTCCGACGCCTTGCCATGGATCGCGATGCGCAGCAGGGCGACGAGATACTTGTCGTATTCGCTGATCAGGAGATTGGCGGAGCCGGGCGAGCGCCACCAGGACTGGCGCCGGAAGCGGTCGGGAAAGACCGGATGGGCGATGATCTCGATCCCCGGCATGGCGCTGCGGAACTCGAGCAGGCTGCGCGGCATGTGATAGTCCGCGGTCACCAGGCGGAGCGAATGGAGCCCTTCCGACTGCATCCAGGCGGCGGTCTCCGCCGCATTGCCGAGCGTGCTGTCGGCGGCATAGCCAGCGAGGATGCAGCAGGCGATCAGCTTGGGCGAGGGCTTCTCGGCCTGGGGCGGGAGGGTGGCGATGATGTCGGTGATACGAGTCCCGGCATTGACTCCCGAGATGAAGAGCTTGTCCGCCAGCCCGTGGTTCAGCAGGCGGATGCCCTCCGCCAGCCGCTCGCTGCCGCCCGTCACCACGATGATGGCGTCGGTATGCTTCTCCGGCGATTGGACCTTGGCCGGCAGGCCCGTGACGAAGACGACGAGGCCCGCAAACCAGAGGAAGGCGAGCATCACCAGGAAGCCCAGCAGGCGCCTCATGCCGTCTTCCCCGCGGCGTGATCATTTGCGGGCGGGCCGTCCAGCAATGCCGCCACGGCCCCCGCCAGATCCTCATGCACGGCGACGGGCAGCAGATGGACCGGCAGGCCGGCCGCCTGGGTGGCACGGCCCTTTCCGCTGCGCACCAGGATGCGCCGGCAGCCCGCGGCAGCAGCGGCCTCCAGATCGGCGAGATCGTCGCCGATCATCACCGTCTCCGAGGGCGGGAGGCGAAACCGCGCCATGGCCTCGCGCAGCATCCCCGGCGCGGGCTTGCGCCGGGGACCCGCCTGGCGCGGATGGTCGGAGCAGTGGATCAGCGCATCGAGCCTCGCGCCCTCGCGGGCGAGCTCGGCGCGGAGCTTCTCATGGATGCGGGCCAGCATCGCCTCGTCGATCACGCCGCGGCCGACCACCCCCTGATTGGTGCAGACGGCGACCAGCCGGCCCGCCTCGTTCAGCCGGCGCACCGCCGCCGCCGCCCCCGGCAGAAGCACGAGCTCCGCGGGCGATTTGACCGAATCCGGGCGATCGGCGTTGAGCACGCCATCGCGATCGAGCAGGACGAGCCGCATGAGCGTCACGACGAGGCGTCACATCACCTTGGCAAGAGCGGTCAGGACCGTATAGCGCGCCGTCACCATCGCCAGCAATGCGGCCGCGAGAGGGAGCAGCGCCAACCCCGCCCATTGCAGCGGGTCGAGCTCGAAGCCGGCGGCTGCCAGCTCAGGCAGAAGGCGTCGGCCGGCCTCGAAGACGAGGGTGCCGGCGATTGCGCCCAGCGCGCCGCCGAGCAGCCCGCGGGTGAAGGCGTGGCGCTGAAACTGGCCGGCGATGTAGCCGTCATGGGCGCCGATGAGATGCAGGATCTCGATCACCCGGCGATGGGCGGCGAGCCCGGCACGGGAGACGAAGACCACGGTCAGCGCCGCGGCCACGCCGATGAGCAGAAGCAGGCCCAGGACCGCACGGCGCACGGTGCGGCTGACGCCGGCGATGGCGCCGCGCCAGCGCCCGTGATCGTCGATCGAGGCGCCCGGCGAGAGAGCGGCGAGCTTCGCCGCGAGGGCGGAGATGTCGATCGCCGTACCGGGCTTCGTGGCGACGCCGATCAAATCGGGGAGCGGCAGGTCGAGGGCCTGGACATCGCCCCCCAGCCAGGGCGCCAGCAGGCGCGCCTTTTCCTGGTCGCTCAGCTCCACCGCGCTCTCCACCCCCGGCACGGCGGCAATCGCGCTCATGACCGTGCTGCGCCGCGCCGTGGCCGCGCCGGCACTCTCCCCATCGAGGCGCGGCAGCTCGACGGTGAAGGCGGTCTCGATCTGGCTGCGCCAGCGGGCGAGAAGATTGTCGAGCCCCATGCTGCCGGCGAGCGCGAGCGCTGCCAGGAACACCATGAAGCCGATGATCGCCGGCAGGAAGACGCGCGCCGCGTCGCGATCGAGGGGAAGATCGCTGCGCAGCATGGCTCACCCGCCTGTGACCGCAAAGGGATCGGCAACGAGGCGGAGGTGGTTGTCGGCGATGCGCAGCTGCGGATGGCGGAACCCCGCGACCAAGGAATCGTTATGAGTCGCGATGACGACTGTAGTGCCCAGCTTGTTCAGTTCCTCGAACAGGCGCATCAGACGAAGCCCGATCCGATCATCGACATTGCCCGTCGGCTCATCGGCGAGGAGCAGCCGGGGCCGGGCGATGACGGCGCGTGCAATCGCGATGCGCTGTTGCTGCCCTCCGGAGAGGGTTGCGGGGCGCGCCTCGAGTTGATCGCCCAGCCCGACCCAGGCGAGCAGCTCGCGGGCGTTTTGCTGCACCTCGGCTTCCCGCAGGCCTGCGATGCGCAGCGGCAGAGCCACATTGTCGAGAGCCGATAGATGATCGAGCAGGCGAAAATCCTGAAAGACGACACCGATGCGCCGGCGCATCTCGGCGATATCGCGCCGGGCGAGCTGGCCGACATCGCGGCCGAAGAGGCTGACCAGCCCGCTCGCCGGCCGGAGCGCCAGATACATGACGCGCAGCAGCGAGGATTTGCCGGCGCCGCTCGGTCCCACCAGGAAATGGAACGAGCCCGGCGCCAGCGTGAAGCTGGCCTCATGCAGGATGTCGGGCCCGGCGCCGTAGCGCAGCAGCACCTTGTCGAAGACGACCAAGCGGCAGCGTCCTTGCCCCGGTGGAAGCGGAGCGCGAGGATGGCACAGCCGCTGGTTCCAGGCAAAGCAAGCAGGCTCATGGAGCGGCTGGCGAAGCCCTCGCTCTTGGGCACCTTCAACGCCTTCGACCGCAGTGGCCGCCTCGCCCGTCCGCCTTATCGCCGGCTGGCTGCCGAGGCCTGGGCGCAGTTTTCCTATCGGCCGTCTCCGCCCGAGGCTGCGTCGCTTCCCGACGGCAAGGGGCATGTCGTGCTGGTGATCCCCGCCTTCGCCACCACGGACACGATCACCAGGTCGCTGCGCGACTTCCTCACGCGTTGCCGCTATCGCGCGCTCGGTTGGGAGCTCGGCGTGAATTGGGGGCCGACCCCCGGCATCCTCGCATCATTGCGCCGGCGCCTCGACGCCTGCCTCGAGCTCGAAGGCGGGCCGGTCAGCGTGGTCGGGCTCAGCCTCGGCGGGCTGCTCGCCCGCGATCTCGCCCATGACCGCCCGGACGGGATTGGCCATGTGGTCACCATCGTCAGCCCTTTTCGCCTGCCGACGGCCTGCCATCTCGAGCCTTTCTTTCATCTCTTTGCGCCGTTCTACAGCGACGATTTTCAGGCCGAGCGGCTCGCCCATCCTCTGCCCATGCCCTCCACGGCGATCTACAGCCGCGATGACGGTGTCGTCGCCTGGGAGAGCTGCCGCTCGGAGGAGCCGCTCGGTGCCTGCTTCGAGACGACCGGCGCCCATTCCACCATCTGCCGCAATCCCGAGGTCATGGCCCTGATCGCGCGGCGCCTGCAGCCGGGCGAGGTGTAAGACGGACGACCGGCCCTGCCGGTCGCTTGCGTGCTCCAGGGGGCGGACCTATAAGGCTCGCGAGGACTTCACTCCGACCGCGCATGATCATCAGCTGCCAAGCCTGCTCGACGCGTTATCTCATCGAACCCGCGGCCCTCGGGGCCAAGGGACGGCTGGTCCGTTGCGCCAAATGCGGCCATAGCTGGCAGCAGAAGCCGCCGGCGGACATGCCGCTTCAGATCGATGCCGATGCGCCGCCGCCGGGGGTGGTGAGCCTTCCGCCCGTGGCCCCGCCTCGGCGGCGCTGGAGCCGCGGTCTGGCACTGCCTCTGCTGGTCATTCTGCTGCTGCTGGGCGCCGCCGGCAGCGCCTATGTCTTCCGCGACCGTATCGTCCAGCGCTGGCCGCAGGCGGCGCAGATCTATGAGCTGGCCGGCATCCCCCCGAAGCCCGGCAACGGGCTTCAGCTCGACAATGTCAACTACACCCGCCAGCAGGTGGGCGCGGACAATGTGCTCCAGGTCCAGGGCGAGGTCTTCAATCCCACGGACTCGGAGGTGGCGCTGCCGCAATTGAAGGTCTCGCTCCGCGATGACGCCGGCAAGCTGCTGATGGACTGGACCTTCGATATCGACCGGGCGACGATCCGCCCCGGCGAGGTCGTTCCCTTCAAGGCGGAGGCGCGAAACACGCCTCCCGCCGCCACCAAGCTCGCCGTCGATTTCTCGGCGAAGCGTTAGTTCCGCCGCATCAGCGCGGTGTAAAGCCCGAGCCCGATGAGCGTCGATCCCGCCAGTCGTCCGGGCCAGCGCCGGCGTGCCTGGCTGGTGAAGAAGCGCGCGAGCCGCGCGCCGGCGAGTGCCACGAGGGAATCGCAGGGCAGCGCCGTCAAGGTCACGATCAGGCCCAGCAGCAGGAACTGCGGCGCCGCAGGGCCGGCCGCGGGCTCGACGAATTGCGGCAGGAAGGCGAGAAAGAAGAGCGCAGTCTTGGGATTGAGCATCTCCACCAGCGCCGCGTCGAACAGGATCCGGCGCAGCGGCCGGCGGCCGAGGGATTGCGCCGGCACTGTGGCGCCGGGCGCTCTCAGCATCTTGATCCCGAGATAGATCAGATAGGCCGCGCCCGCGAGGCGAATCGCCTCATAGAGCGTGGGCGCATAGCGCAGCACTGCGGCGAGCCCCGCCACGGCGAGCGCGACATGGAACAGATTCCCAAGCGCGAGGCCGAGGGCCGAGACGAGCCCCGCGGCCGCGCCCTGTGCCAGGCTGCGCGACAGGACGTAGAGATTGGATGGCCCCGGTGCCGCGTTCATCGCGAAGGCCGCCAGCGCGAAGATCGCGAGGTGAGTTGCGCTCGGCATGGCTCAGTAGCCGCCGTCCTTGGCCGTCTCGGTCAGCACCTCGTCCAGCGCCCGGCCCTCCACATAGGGCGCCAGATGGGCGGGAAAGGGCGTAGCGGCGGCGAGCCTCGGATCGGCGACGGGCGCACCGATGACCGTGTGGAGCGGCACCACGCCGGCCCAGACGGGGAGCGCGTAGTCGGGCTCGTCATCCACCGGCGGGCCGGTGCGCACCTTGGCCGAGGCCTCCTCGATGGTCATGCCGAGCAGGCTCGTGGCCTTCAGCTCCTGGGGCTCGATGGCGCGGACCTCGGCATTGCGCCCGGGATAGAGCCGCTGCACATAGGCATTCAGCGCCGCCGTCTTCTCCTCGAGATCCTCGACCTTGGCCGCTTGGCCGAAGGCCATCACCGAGCGGTAGTTGATCGAGTGGTGGAAGCCGCTGCGCGCCAGCACGAGACCGTCCAGCAGGGTGACCGTCAGGCAGACCGGGATCCCCACCGTCTGCGCCCGCAGCATGCGGCTGGCCGAGGAGCCGTGCCAGTAGATCCGGTCGCCATGACGCCAGTAGCCGGTGGGGGTCACATAGGGCTGCCCGTCGATGACATAGCCGATATGGCAGAGAAAATGGGCGTCCAGGATCGCATAGACCTGGGCCCGCTCGGCCGAGCCGCGCTTGGGCAGGCGGCGCACCTTGGAGCGCGCGGTGACCGGAAACCGGCCCAGTATCTCGTTCGATGGCATTTCGTTCATGGCAAGTCGCGTTCCTGCGCTCTGTCTCTTGCGGGTTTTCATCTGTCGCGCTAAACCGGTCCCAGAAAAAGTACCATTCGGCCATTTTCATTGGGACCACTTTGCGCCGATCGGCATCCATTCTGCTGCCTCTGGCTGTGGACGCCAAGAGCGGGGCCGCCCTTCACCGCCAGGTCTATCGCGAACTGGCGCGGCTGATCCTCGCGGGGCGCCTGGCGCCGGGCAGCCGGCTGCCCTCGAGCCGGGAGCTGGCGCGCGAGCTGGGGGTGGCGCGCAACACCATCCTCTCGGCCCTCGATCAGCTGGCGAGCGAAGGCTATGTCGAAGGCCGGCGCGGCTCCGGCACCTATGTGGCGGCCGATCTTCCGGACAAGACGCCGCTGGCGGCGGAGGATCCCGCACCCCGCCATAGCGCACCGCGATCGGCGGCCGCACCGGCCCTGGCATCGCGGGCCGCACCCCTGATCCAGGCACGCCATGCCCCGCCGCGGCGTTCGGGGCTCCTGGCCCCCGGGCTCGCCGATGTCGGCGAATTCCCCTTCGAGGTCTGGGCGCGGCTCCTGGCCCGGAGCTGGCGCCGGCCGGCGCGGGCGCTCGCCATCGGCGGTTCGCCCGGCGGTCTGCCGGCGCTGCGCCAGGCGATCGCCGATTATCTGCGCCTGCTGCGCGGCGTGCGCTGCGAGGCGGAGCAGGTGATCATCGTTTCCGGCACCCGCCAGGGGCTGGATCTCGCCGCACGCCTCCTGCTGGAGCCGGGTGAGGTGGCCTGGCTCGAAAATCCCGGCTTTCCGGGGCTGCGCGGACCATTGATCGCCGCCGGCGCCAGGCTCGTGCCGCTGCCGGTGGATATGGAGGGCCTCGATCTCTCCAAGGCGGGAAAGCTCGCGCGCCCGCGCCTCATCTGTGTCACACCCTCCCATCAGTTTCCCCTCGGCATGACCATGAGCCTGGCGCGCCGCCTGGCGCTGCTCGACCGGGCCCGGGCCGACAATGCCTGGATCTTCGAGGATGACTATGACAGCGAATGGCGCTATCGCGGCCGGCCGCTGGCGGCCCTCCAGGGCCTGGATAGCGACGGACGCGTCATCTATGCCGGCTCCTTCTCCAAGGTTCTCTTCGCCTCGCTGCGCATCGGCTATCTGGTCGTGCCGCGGCTCGTGCTGGAGCCTTTCCTCGCCGCGCGCGCGACCCTGGACGATCAGCCGAGCCTGATCGCCCAGCCGGCGCTGGCGGCCTTCCTCTCCGAGGGACATTTCGCGAGCTATCTCCGCCGCCAGCGGCGCATCTATCGCGCCCGGCAGGAGCGGGCGCTGGCGGCGGCGGAGCGCCATCTCGCGGGCCTCCTCGAGGTGCCCGCCGATGCCGGCGGCCTGCATCTCATCGGCTATCTGGCGCCGGGTCTGGCCCGGCGCATGGACGACCGCGAGGCGAGCCGGCGCGCCGCCGCCCGCGGCATCGCGGTGCCGCCGCTCTCGGATTACTGGATCGGCCGGCCGCAGCGCCAGGGCCTGATGCTGGGCTATGCCACCCTGCCCGAGCCGGCGATCGAGCCGGCCATGGAGCGCCTGGCCCAGGCGCTCAGCTGACGAACCAGCTCCCGATCATGACCACGGCGGCCAGCGCCATGGCCGCGGTGGAGAGCCAGCCCATGAAGAAGAGGCGCGGCGACAGCACGAAGCGACCCATGACCTGCGGCCTCGCCGCCACCAGCATCATGATCACCATGATGGGCACGGCGGTGACGCCATTGATCACCGCGCTCCAGAACAGCGCCTTGATGGGATCGAGGGGCAGGAAGTTCATGATCGTGCCGATCGCGGTTGCGACCGCGATGGTGCCGTAGAAGGCGCGCGCCTGATACCAGAGCCGGGCGAGGCCCACCGGCCAACGCAGCGTCTCGCCCAGCGCATAGGCGGCCGAGCCGGCGAGGACCGGCAGGGCCAAGAGGCCCGTGCCGATGATGCCGCAGGCGAAGAGCGCGAAGGCGAAATCGCCGGCGAGCGGCTTCAAGGCCTCGGCGGCATCGGCCGAGGTCTGGATATTGGTCACGCCATGGGCATGAAGCGTGGCCGCCGTCGTGATGACGATGAAGAGGGCGACGATATTCGAGGCGGCCATGCCGAGAAAAGTATCGATCTCGATGCGCCGGATCTCGGGCGGCGCCTGTTCTGGCGCCTTCTTCAGCGGCGCGGCGCCGGGCTTTTCCTCGGTCTCCTCGACCTCCTCCTCCGCCTGCCAGAAGAAGAGATAGGGGCTGATGGTCGTCCCCAGCACGGCGACGATGGTGACGAGATAGTCGCGGCTCCAGACGATATGCGGGACGAGCACGCCGAGCGCCACATCGGACCATGACAGGCGGACGGTGAAGGCGGTCGCCACATAGGCGAGCACCGAGAGGCTCAGCCATTTGAGCACGGCGACATAGCGCGAATAGCGCATGAAGATCTCGAGCAGCACCGTCGCCAGGCCGAAGCCCGCGACATAGATGAGTGCGGGTCCGCCGGCGAGCAGCTTGACGGCGGCCCCCATGGCACCGAGATCGGCGCCGAGATTGATGATGTTGGCGATGAGCACGAGGCCGATGAGAGGGTAGAGCAGCCAGGGCGGGTAGTAGCGGCGGATATTGCCGGCAATGCCGTGGCCGGTGACCCGGCCGATGCGCGCGCTGATGAGCTGGATCGCCACCATCAGCGGATAGCTGAGAACCAGGGTCCAGCCGAGGCCGTAGCCGAACTGCGCGCCTGCCTGTGAATAGGTTGCGATGCCGCTCGGATCGTCGTCGGAGGCGCCCGTGATCAGGCCAGGCCCGAGGGCCTCGAGAAACAGGCTGCGCTTCTTCGGCGCGGCGTCGGTGTTCGTCACTTCGATCATCGGTCCCGATTCCAACCCGGCTCTCGCGAGCCTGCGAGCCAGAACCCGGCCAAGCCGGGGAAGTTCCGGCGAAGAGCGGACTTGCGCCTCATCGAGAGCAGGGATGACGGGACGGCGGTTGCAAGCGCGACCCCGGCCTGTACCATCCGGCACGGTCTTGCGTCAGAGCGGAGCCCCCTTCCTGTCGGCCATCATGCCAATCGATGCGCTGAAGCGCGTCTTCCCACATTCGGCCGGCATTCTCCTGTCGATCTCGGGCTATTTCGTCTTCTCCTTCCAGGACGCCACGGTGAAATGGCTGGTCGCCGGTCATCCGGTGATGCAGGTGCTGTTCATGCGCAGCATCACCATCATGGTGCTCTGCCTCATCATCGGTCGTGGCAAGCTGGTGCGCCAGGCCCTCGGCTCGCGCAACAAGGGACCGCTCCTGCTGCGGGGCGCCTTCATCCTGGCGGCCTGGTACTGCTACTACACCGCCTCACGCGCGATGCCGCTGGCCCAGCTCGTCACCATCTATTTCGCCACGCCCCTGATCGTGACGGTGATGTCGGTCCTGTTCCTGAAGGAGCAGGTGCGCTGGCAGCGCTGGGCCGGCGTCGGCCTCGGTCTGTTCGGCGTCATCGTCGCCTGCGATCCGGGTCGCGTCGGGATCACCCCGGCGGCGGCTCTCGTCCTGCTGGCCGCCTGCCTGTGGGCCTATACCAACATCCTGGTCCGCCTGATCAGCCGTTATGAGACCACCGTCGTGCAGATGTTGTTCTCGAACGGAGCCTTTGCCGTCGCCTGCGGAATGACGCTGCCCTGGCTCTGGGTTCAGCCGAGCCTCGGCGAGTTCGGGCTGATGATGGCGCTGGGGCTGATCGGCGCCGCGGGGCAGTTCCTGCTGTTCGAGGGCTTCCGCCTCGCTGCCGCCTCGCTGGTGGCGCCTTTCGAATACACCTCGCTGGTCTGGGCCTTCTGCCTCTCCTACCTGATATGGGGTGACATCCCCAAGCTTCAGGTCTTTCTCGGCGCCGGTCTCATCATCGCCAGCGGCATGCTCGTCATCCTCGGCGAATGGCGGGCGCGGCGAAAATCACCGGCGCTGGCGACAGGGACGGCCGCCGCCGATCTCCGAACGGGTAAGTAGAGCGCGGCGGCGATTTCTCAGAGATGGTGACAGAGGAGCCCGGGAGCTATTCCGGCGGCGGGGTGGTGCCGATCCACTTGTCCTTGACCGCGTCGTAATG
>DATBBO010000640.1:0-2432 GCA_036270995.1 Dongiaceae bacterium
GAAGAAGGCCATCAGCCCCTCGATGGCCAGCGGCGCGCCGAAGACGTCGCCGACATAATGCGAGTAGTAGGCCCAGTTCGTGCCGAACTGGAATTCCATGGTGATTCCGGTCGCGACCCCCATGGCGAAGTTGATGCCGAAGAGCAGGCCCCAGAACTTCGTCATGTCGCGCCAGATCCGGCGGCCGGTCATGACATAGACGCTTTCCATCACCGCCAGCAGGATCGAGAGACCAAGCGTCAGGGGCACGAAGAGGAAATGGTAGAGCGCCGTCAGCGCGAACTGCAGCCGTGACAGCTCCATGGCGATCGTGTCGATCACTTCTGGCCCCCGCTTTGCCCGGACTGCGTTTCGAGATGTGCCGCGACCGACTCGGCGGTCACGGCGGGCTGTCCACCCGGTGCGAAGAACAGGCCGTAGAGAACACCGATGGCGACGGCCTTCAAGAGAAGGACGGTCGAGATCTCGCGCCAATAGCCCCGGTACGCACGTCCTCGCATTGCCGTCCGACTCCCCCGAGTCTGGTCGACCTTCGCGCGGGCATATTAGACCTGTTCAGCCATTAACGCAGCGTATGCGGCTGCGCGTGGCGATGCGGCCAGGTTCGCTAAAAGGTGATGCGCCTGCCCTCCTCGGCCGACCAATAGCCGGCATAGATGATCTTGATGGTCTCTTCGGCCAGAGCCAGGCCCGAGATCGGCTCCCGGCCGGAGGCGGCGCATTCCATGAAGTCCTGGATCTCCTGCAGATAGCCGCGGGTCGATTCCTCCTCCAGGGAGACGAACTGCCAGCCAGTCTTCCGGTCGACCTTCTCGGTGATATAGACGCTCTCGAGCCGGCGCTCGTCGGTGAGATAGCTCATCATCTGCGTGTTGGGGGTGATGTTCGCGAGAAGCACGCCGCCGCTGGTGTAGGTCTCCATCAGATTGCGCACGCCGCCCAGGATCATGTCGCCCGAAAAGATCGTGGCCTTGCTGCCGTCGGAGAAGCTGAGGCTCAGCATGCCCCAGTCCTCGACGTCGACGGGGTTCGCCTTGATGAAGGGCCGCGACTCCGGCGTGAGCCCGGCGGCAAGGTTGCCGATATCGGCGGTGACCGCGGTGACGGCGATCCTCTCGCCCCGCGCCGCCGCCTCGATCTGCTTCAGATGGAGCGCGGCGGAAAGGGGATGACAGCCCATCCGGATCAGCGAGCCGCCGCCGGTCATCGCCCATTGCCCGGCATGGGCAGCATGGGAGCCGCTATGGCTCTCCTCTGCCTTCATGAACAGGATCCGGTCGCCGCTCGCGCGAACGATCTCCGCCGTTTTGGCGACCGCCGGCGCGTAGATCCAGTCCTCGGCATACATGAAGAGGCGCCCGGTCTCGCGGATGGCGGCCGAGGTCGCCGCCATCTCCTCCAGCACACGCTCGTACATCACGGATTTCCGCACATGCTGGCCGACGGGCGTCGCATCGCCGGGGCGGCCGAAATAGCCCGCGAAAGGCTTCTCGCAGATCACATGCTTTCCCGCCCGCATGGCCGCGACGATCATCTCCGCGTGCAGGGCCGGCGGGGTGCAGATGTCGACGACGTCGATGGCGGGATCGGCGACAAGGGCGCGCCAGTCGCGATATGTGGCGGCGATCCTGTGGCGCTTGGCGAAGTCGAGCACGGCATTACCGCGTGCCGATACGCTGACCACCTCTGCCGCCAGCCCATAGACCCGTCTATAAGCCTGCATGTGCAGCTCGGCGATGAAGCCGCAGCCGATCAGGCCGACCCTCACTTTCGCCATTGCGATCCCCTAGCTTCCCCGCACGGGTGGGATGCTATCCTAGCCGCATGCCCACATCACCCGACTTCGACCGATTTCGGCTGAGGAAGACGAAGAGACGCCCGGACCCATATCTTATGCCATGCCAGCTAGGGATCTGATCCTCGTTACCGGTGCAAGCGGCTTCGTCGGCTCGGCGGTGGCGCGGGCGCTCATCGCGGTGGGCCACCGGGTTCGCGCCCTTGTGCGCAAGCAGAGTCCGCGCGCCAATATCGCCGGCCTCGATCTCGAAATCGTCGAGGGCGATCTGCGCGACCCTCCCTCCCTCCACCGGGCCATGGCCGGGACGCGCCACCTCTTCCATGTCGCCGCCGATTACCGGCTCTGGGCGCGGGATCCTGAGGAGATCCTGCGCAACAACCGGGCCGGAACCCAGGCCGTGATGGAGGCGGCCCTGCGTCACGGGCTGGAGCGCGTCGTCTATACCAGCAGTGTGGCGACACTGGCGCTCCATCCCGATGGCAGCCCGGCGACGGAGCTCGACGCGCTCAGCGAGGAGAAGGCCATCGGTGCCTATAAACGCAGCAAGGTGGCGGCGGAGCGGCTGGTGCAGCGGATGATCGCTGAGCAGGGCCTGCCGGCTGTGATCGTCAATCCCTCCACCCCCATCGGGCCA
>DATBBO010000641.1:0-1825 GCA_036270995.1 Dongiaceae bacterium
GGTCGACGAGCTGACCGCCGCCATCAAGCGCGCCCGCGCCGGCGGCTAGCCGCCCCTCTCAAGCTTCCCCCGCGCCCCCAGCGTTTTCCTGACCGTCACCCCGGCGAAAGCCGGGGTCCGGGGCAACCAGCACGCTCTTGCAACCCTGGATCCCGGCTTTCGCCGGGATGACGAAGGAGGGCTGGTGGCAACCGCGGGGGAAAGAGGCGAGGGGGAAGAAGGGGCGAGGCGCGGCGGGGTGTATAATGGGCCGGCCATGCGGCCGTGGGCGGGGCGGATGAGCTGGTCGTCGTCGGAGGCAGGACGCTAGACGAGGGGCACGGAGATGGGTGGCGGGGGCGAGAAGGTCAACATTCTGCTGGTGGACGATCAGCCCGCCAAGCTCTTGACCTATGAGGCGGTGCTGAAGGATCTGGGCGAGAACCTGCTCAAGGCGAGCTCCGCCCAGGAGGCCTTCCAGCATCTCCTGCGCACCGATGTCGCGGTGGTGCTGGTCGATGTCTACATGCCCGATCTCGACGGCTTCGAGCTCGCGCGCATGATCCGCGAGCATCCGCGCTTCCAGCAGACCGCCATCATCTTCATCTCCGCCGTCCTGATGACCGATCTCGACTTCCTGCGCGGCTATGAATCGGGCGCCGTCGATTACCTCCCGGTTCCGATCGTGCCCGAGATCCTGCGGGCCAAGGTCAAGGTCTTCTCCGAGCTCTACCGCAAGAGCCGCCAGCTCGAGCAGCTGAACCGGGAGCTGGAGGAGCGCGGCGCCGAGCGGACCGCAGCACTCGAGGCCTCCACCTACGAGCTCAAGGAGAGCGCCGAGCGACTGCGCCTCGCCTTCGAGGCGGCGCGGATGGGCTGGTGGGATTGCGACCTCCAGACCGGCCGGGTGCGCTGGTCGCCGAACCTCGCCCAGATCATGGGCTTCGGCCCGGACTCCTTCGGCGGCACGCTGGAGGGGCTCGAGGCTCTCGTGCATCCGGAGGATCGGGTGAAGTTCCGCCAGCTGATCCGGCAAGGAACGAGCCCCGGGGGAACGAGCCCTGGGGGGACCAGCCCTGGGGGGCCAACCAGGCCGGCAACGATCCCGAGGAGGGCGACGGCGCGTTCGGAAGCGGCGACCGGGCCTCGGAGTTCCGCTTCAACCGGCCCGACGGCTCGGTCCGCTGGTCCCTGGTGGCGGGCCAGGTGATCCGCGACGCCATGGGCCGGGCGGTGCGCTTTGCCGGCGTCGATCTCGACATCACCGAGCGCAAGGAGGCGGAGGGGCGCCGCGCCATGCTGACCCGCGAGCTAGACCACCGGGCCAAGAACATGCTGGCGGTGGTGCAGTCGGTGCTGCATCTCTCCAAGGCCGACAGCATCGCGGAATTCACCGCCGCGGTCAGCGGGCGCATCCAGGCCCTGTCGCGGGCCCATACGCTGCTCTCCGAGAGCCGCTGGCAGGGGGTGGAGCTGCACCGGATCGTGGATGAGGAGATCGTGCCCTTCCGCAATCCCGAAGGTGCGGAGGGCGAAAGCCCCCGGATCCGGACCAGCGGCCCGGTGGTGGCACTCCCGCCCTCGACCGCGCAGTCGCTCGCCGTGGCGCTCCACGAGCTGGTGACCAATGCCGCCAAATATGGCGCGCTCTCGCAGCCCGGCGGGCAGGTGGCGCTGCTCTGGGAGCAGGGGCCCGAGGGGCTCGCGCTCACTTGGTCCGAGGATGGCGGGCCGGCGGCGAGCGTGCCGACCCGCCGCGGCTTCGGCACGCGGGTGATCGCGGCCAGCGTCGAGCAGCAGCTGGGCGGCAAGGCACGCTTCGACTGGCGCCCGGCGGGGCTGCGGG
>DATBBO010000642.1:0-7476 GCA_036270995.1 Dongiaceae bacterium
CCGTCCGCGGCTAGCTCGCCGATGCCCTCCCGGCGCATCCGCTCCTCCACGGCCCGGAAGCGGCGCTCGAACTTCGCGTTGGTGCTACGCAGCGCCGATTCTGGATCGACGCCCAGATGGCGCAGCAGATTGACACAGACGAAGAGCAGATCGCCGACTTCATCGGTCAGCCGCGCGGTGTCGCCTTCGGGCAGTTCGGCCTTGAGTTCGCCGATTTCCTCGTCGAGCTTCTCCAGCACGGCGGCGGCATCCGGCCAGTCGAAGCCGACCCGCGCGGCGCGGCGTTGCAGCTTGAGCGCGCGCGTGAGGGCGGGAAGTCCCACCGCCACCCCGTCCAGAGCGCCAACCGGCCGCCCCTCGGTCTCGCCCTTGGCCGCGCGCTCCGCAGCCTTCTGCGCTTCCCAGGCATGGGTCTGGGCCTCGGCGCCCTCGACCACCGCATCGGCGAAGACATGGGGATGGCGTTTGACCATCTTGTCGCTGATGGCGCGCGCCACCTCCTCGATGCCGAAGGCGCCGGCCTCCCGGGCCATCTGGGCGTGGAAGACGACCTGGAGCAGAAGGTCGCCCAGCTCGTCCTTCAAGGCAGCCATATCGCCATGCTGGATGGCGTCCGCCACCTCATAGGCTTCCTCGATGGTATAGGGCGCGATCGTCGCGAAGTTCTGCTCTACATCCCAGGGGCAGCCGCGCTTCGGGTCGCGCAACCGCGCCATGATGGCGATGAGGCGCTCCAAGGGGGGATGCTCCGGCGAGAGAGGGTCCGCGCTGCTTGCCGGCTCGGTCATGCTCGGGAGGTCCGAATGATGGGCGGGAAGGGTGCAGCATAGCGTCCTGGTCGACGGGCCGCAGCAATCCGTATATCGCATAATGTATATTATGACAAATACATCTATATGCCAGGAAAGCTCTGGGCCATGCCGCTTTCTGGGGCCATGCGCCGGAAATCCGGAACCTGTCACGGCCTTTCTCGACGCCGATCGCATAATCATTGGCTCGCGACGCTGCCGCCATGGAGCCAGCGCCGGAAACTTCCTGTAGTTTTAGCCTTCTCGGTGAAAAACCTTTTGCATAATATGAGGGCGCGATCAGCACAGGGGGTTTGAGCCATGGCCGTCGTCTCCATCGCCGAACATGTTTCCGGTCCTTCCCCCACGCAGATGATCTGGCTGCGCCGCGGCCTCGATCAGCCCGGCGGCAAGCTGCCCTTGTTCGATGAATGGGGTCAGCGTGTGAACGAGCAGACGGTGCGCAGCTGCATCGCCCATGGCTGGGCCGAGCCCTGGTTTGCCAATCCCCTCAAGCCTGACTGGCTCGTCTGCAAGCTCACGGCCAGCGGGCGTGCCCTCGCCGCCCATCACTAGCTCACCCCCGGCGGGAAGATCCCCAATCGCGATCCGGCTGGCGCGAGAGGACGATTCGGCCGCCATCGCAGCCATCTACAACCAGGGCATCGCCGAAGGCATCGCGACCTTCGAGACCGAGCCGCGCAGCGCGGCGGACATTGCTCGCCAGTTTCGGGAAAAGGATGCCCGCTTTCCGACGCTGGTCGCGGAGCGCGCGGGCCGTATAGTCGCCTTCGCTGGCGCCGGGCCATACCGAACCCGTCCATGCTACGCAGGGATCGCCGAACATTCCGTCTATGTCGAGGCCGGCGAGCGCCGGACAGGGGCCGGCGGAGCGGCCCTGGAAGCCCTGATCCAAACCTATGAACAGCTCGGATTCTGGAAGCTCGTCTCGCGGATCTTCCCGGAGAACCACGCCAGCCTAGCCCTGCATGACCGCCTGGGATTCCGCCAAGTCGGCATCTACCGCCGCCATGCCCGGCTCGCCGGGATCTGGCGGGACTGCATCATCGTGGAGCGCCTGCTCGGGCCCGCCGCGCAGGACTAGGCGGATATCGATGGGGTGAAATGGTCGGAGCGGCGGGATTCGAACCCACGACCCCCAGCGCCCCATGCTGGTGCGCTACCAGGCTGCGCCACGCTCCGACCGGAGGTCTTGCTTGAAGATAGCCGGCGGCTCTTGCATGGGGCTGCCGCCGGACGCGCCCTATATAGCCGCCACGGCGGCGGCGCGCAATGAGGGCCGCAACTTTAGTTTCAGGGCTCGAGCAAGGCGAGCAGGCGGTCCCGCAGGGAGGTCAGCTGGAGGATAGCGGAGGCGATCTCACGCTTGCGGCGCTCGGTGGCGCCCAGATGGCTGAGGTCGATCGTATCCGCCTCCAGGGCGTCGACCCGCTCCTTCAGCGAACCCTCGCGCATCAGGCGCTGCACGCCCTTGATGGTATAGCCCTCGTGATAGAGCAGGCTGCGGATCTGGCGCAGCAACTCCACATCCTCAGGGCGGTAGTAGCGGCGGCCGCCGCCGCGCTTCAGCGGGCGCACCTGGGGAAACTTGGTCTCCCAGAAGCGCAGCACATGCTGCGGCACCTCCAGCTCGTCGGCAACCTCGCTGATCGTGCGGAACGCACTGGCCGATTTCTCGACCCGGCGTGTCGCAGCGGGCCGCGCCGCTTCCGGCGCGTCGGTCGTTGCTTCGGTCTTGGCTTTGTTGGCGGGCACGGGAGCGGTCACGACGGGGCTCCGTTGACGCGATTCTTGAGCACATGGGACGCGCGGAAGACCAGGACGCGGCGAGGCTTGATCGGCACCTCCTGCCCGGTCTTCGGATTGCGGCCGATGCGCTGGCCCTTGAGCCGCACGAAGAAGCTGCCGAAGGACGAGATCTTGACGGTTTCGCCCCGGGTCAGCGCTACGGACATTTCGTTCAGGACCGCCTCGACCAGCTCGGCGGATTCGTTCCGAGAGAGCCCGACCTCCTGGTAGACGGCCTCCGCGAGATGGGCCCGGGTAATGGTATCCTCGGCCATGGCGCGCTCACTGCAAAAGTCTTCACAAAAGACTCTAATTACGAGTCGGAAGACAGTCAATTACATAGGGATGGCGCGGTTTTTTCGTCCGGCATCGCGGCCGGGATGAGGAGTGCCGCCCGGCCTTACCAGCGGATCAGAGCCGAACCCCAGGTGAAGCCGCCGCCCATGGCCTCCAGCAGCACCAGATGGCCCGGGCGGATGCGCCCGTCTCCCGACGCCTCGGCAAGCGCCAGCGGAATGGAGGCGGCCGAAGTATTGGCATGGCGGTCGACGGTGACGATGACCTTCTCAACCGGAAGATGCAGGCGCTGGCCCATGCTGTGGATGATCCGCAGATTGGCCTGGTGGGGCACCAGCCAGTCGAGGTCGCGCCCGCTGATGCCCATGGCACCGATGGCGGCATCGACCGCCTCGCCCATCTTGACCACGGCGTGGCGGAAGACCTCGCGGCCCTCCATGCGCAGATGGCCGGTCGACTGGGTGGCCGAGGGACCGCCATCGACATAGAGCAGCTTGTAATACTGTCCGTCGGAGTAGAGATGGGTGGTGAGCACCCCCCGGTCGGCGACGCTGCCGCTGCCCTCGCCCGCCCGCAGCACCACAGCGCCGGCGCCATCGCCGAACAGGACACAGGTGCCGCGGTCGTTCCAGTCGAGGATGCGCGAGAAGGTCTCTGCGCCGATGACAAGCGCCGTACGCGCCTGGCCCACCTTGATGAAGTTGTCGGCGACCGCGAGCGCATAGACGAAGCCACTGCAGACCGCCTGTACGTCGAAGGCGGCGCCACGGTGCATGCCGATGCGGGCCTGGACCTGGGTCGCCGTTGAGGGAAAGGTGTGGTCGGGCGTCGAGGTGGCAAGCACGATGAGATCCACCGCCTCGCCTGCGATGCCGGCCGTCTTCAGCGCCACATGCGCCGCTGCCGTTGCCATGTCGGAGGTCGTCTCACCGGGCGCCGCGATATGGCGCTGGCGGATTCCGGTTCGCTGCCGGATCCATTCGTCGGATGTCTCGAGGCGACAGGCCAGATCGGCATTGGTCATCACCTGCTGCGGCAGATAAGCACCGCAGCCGATCAACTGGGAACGCGCGATCATCAGAGGGCGACCACCTGCGGGCTGGAGGGGCTGCCGGCGGAAACGCGAGTGAAATCCTCGCGGATCTTATCGAGCGACTTCTGTGTCACCATGTCGACGGCCACGCCGATGGCATTGGCAAACCCCAGCGCATCGGTCCCGCCATGGCTCTTCACGGCGACGCCGTTGAGGCCGAGGAAGATGGCGCCGTTGTAGCGCCGTGGATCGGTTCTGACCCGCAGCGCGTTCAACGCCGGACGCGCCAGCAGATAGCCGAGGCTCGCCACCATCGAGCTCTTGAAGCTGCGGCGCAGGAACTCGGCATAGAGCTTCGCTGTCCCCTCCAGGGTTTTCAGCGCCACATTGCCCGTGAAACCGTCGGTCACGATGACGTCGACCGTCCCGCGCGCAATGTCGTCGCCTTCGACGAAGCCGTAAAAGCTGCCGGGAAGAGGTGTCTCCTTCAGGATCGCCGCGGCTTCGCGCACCGCCTCATGACCCTTGACCTCCTCCGAGCCGACATTGAGGAGGCCGATGGTGGGCTTGAGGGTGCCCAGCACCGTGCGCGCGAAGACATTCCCCATCACCGCGAACTGCACCAGATTCTCGGCATCGCAGCTCAGATTGGCGCCCATGTCGAGCATGACGCTCTCCCCGCGCAGCGTCGGGAAGAACGAGGCGATCGCCGGGCGATCGATGCCCGGCAATGTCCGCAGCACGAACTTGGCGATCGCCATCAGCGCGCCGGTATTGCCTGCAGAGACGATGCCTGCCGCCTCTCCCGACTGCACCGCATCGATTGCAAGGCGCATGCTCGATCCACGCCCGGCGCGCAGCGCCGTCGAGGGCTTGTCGTCGGCGGCGATGACCCGGTCCGTATGACGGATCTCGCTTGCCTTGCTTAGCGCCCCGTAGCGTTTGAGCAGCGGTCCCAGCTTCGCCTCGTCCCCGAAGAAGAGGAACTTCACGCTGGGGAAGCGCTGGCGCGCGATATTGGCGCCCTTGACGACCATGTCGGGCGCCCGGTCGCCGCCCATCGCATCGAGCGCAATGCTGAGGCTGGCCGCCTTCACCGGAAATGGCCTCCGCGCGAGGGGACCGACACGAGAGGGTTATGCCGCCGGTGGGGCCACAACCTCCCGACCGTCATAATAGCCGCAAGCGGCGCAGACGTGATGCGGCCGCTTCAGCTCACCGCAATTCGGACATTCGATCGACTTCGTCGAAGCCAAGCCATGGTGCGAGCGCCGCATGTTGCGACGAGACTTCGACACCTTCTTCTTCGGAACCGCCATGATAAATCTTCCTCGAGTGCTGCCGTTTAGGGCACGGCCAATCCCGGCGCAACACGGGTTACCCGGGCACCGAAAGCGAGCGTTGTTTAGCCGAGTTCAGGGTCGCGGGCAACTGCGACGTGCAAGGCAGGAGCAAACCCTCCTATCCCGGGCGTGGATCAGGGCCTTTTCTTCAGGGCGGCAAGGGTAGCGAAGGGGCTTTGCGCCTCCGCCCCGCCCGTGGACGCCAGGGCCGCCCCGGGAGCCCGCGGATAAGGATCGAGGGAGACGGCGAGCTGCTGGGCCACCGCCTCGCCCAGATCGATCTCCCCCGCAGCGATCGGCTCCGGGCCATCCTCTCCCAGCGGATCCAGATCCGCTTCGGCGGCCATGACGGCCGAAGCGCTGTAGCTGGTTTCGAAATCGGCCTCGAGATGGGCCGGTACCGGCGCCAGGCTGAGGACGCAGCTCTGCACGACATCGGCGAGGAAGTGTCCCTCCAGGCGGACGATGTCGCCCTTGTCGCGCCGCAAGCTCAGGACCGCCTCGAGGCGGTCGAGGGCAAGCAGGCCGAACCGCCCCGCGAGCGCCGCCCGCTCGGCCGGGCCGGCCTCGATCCGGCGCTCGACAGGCTGTGTCCCGACGCTCTCCGCTGCCAGAGGACGGGAAAACTCCGGCGTCACCCTCACCGGCTCGGTCATGGTTTGCTCCTTTGCGATTCGGCCATCGCCGCAAGCCGAAAATCCGGTTCCCCGAATTCCGGGCGACCCGCCAGGATGTCCGGAACCGGCTGGCGCGCCAAGCTCGCATCGGCTCCCGCCAGGTAGCGAGCCATAGCTTCCAGCTCCTCCGGCCGCGGCGAGACGGTGCCGTACAGGTTGCGTCGCAGCGCCTCCCGCACATCCCCCCTCGCCTGCCCTTCGTCATAGGCGCCGACGCGGCCATAGAAGCCGGTCGCCATCCGCTTGACCCGCTTGCCCACCCCCAGATCACCGGCCCCCATCTCGCGGAGGCTCGCATCCATATCGGCGAAGAGGGTGTCCACCAGAGCCTGGGCCATCCCCTGGGCCGCTTCTCCCTCGCCCCGCAGGCGGCGCAGGACGAGATAACCGTGGAGCGCCACCATCTCGAAGCGTCCATCCAGGCTGTCCGGCACCCCGCCCAGAAGGTAGAAGCGCGGATCGCGGGCGCGCTCGACGATGGCGGCATAGAGCGCCGCCACCGGCGAGGCGCCCGGGCGCGAGCGGAAGGGATTCCAGGCGGGCATGGTAGGCTTCCTTGACAGCCGCAAGAGCTGGGTGCGATTAGAGCGTGTACGGATTCAAGTCTAGAGTGGCCGCGGCGGCAGCGGTTTTCAATGGCCGCGGTGCGGTGGTTCCCAAGGGGAGAGCCGGCCGGCAAGCGAGAGGCGATGAGAAGAGCGGGTCTAGCATTGTTTGGCCTGGGGGCGATGCTTCTGTCCGGCTGCGAGGCGGTCTACGACACCCACGGCAATCTCCCGGACCCGGATGCGGTGCTGCAGATCCAGCCGGGCGTCGATGACCGCCGCCAGGTCGCCGAGCTTCTCGGCTCGCCCTCGTCAGTTGCGACCTTCAACAACCGGACCTGGTACTACATCAGCAAGAAGACAAAGACGATCTCCTTCCTGGACCCGGAAGTTCTGGATCAGGAGGTGCTGGCGATCAAGTTCGACAATGCGGGCCTGGTCAGCGACATGCGGATTTACGGTCTCGAGAACGCCCGCAACATCACTCCCGATCCCAACGCCACCCCGACCTCGGGCAAGGAGCTGACGATCCTGCAGCAGCTCATGGGCAATATCGGCAGGTTCAGCTCGGGCGCCAGCAAGTCTTCTTACTAGAAATGGAACTGCCCCGGCGATCTCTTGCCGGGGCGTCCCGAACTCCCCTTGCTCAGTGGGCGAGGATCGCCAGCAGCAGCAGGGCCACGATGTTGATGATCTTGATCATCGGGTTGACGGCCGGACCGGCAGTGTCCTTGTAAGGATCGCCGACCGTGTCGCCGGTGACCGCCGCCTTATGGGCGTCGGATCCCTTGCCGCCGTGATGACCCTCCTCGATGTACTTCTTGGCATTGTCCCAAGCGCCGCCGCCTGAGGTCATTTGGATGGCGACGAAGAGCCCCGTCACGATGGTGCCCAGCAGCATGGCGCCCAGCGAGGTGAAGGCCTTGGCGGGTCCGTCGATGATGCGGATCACGAAGAACAGCACGATCGGCGCCAGGACGGGCA
>DATBBO010000643.1:0-6613 GCA_036270995.1 Dongiaceae bacterium
TGCGCCGGCCCGGACTGCCGCGCGAGACAGTGCTACTGTTTTATCCCCACCGTCTCACGCAGACAGTCGTCACTCTGGCCCGTACCCTCGCCATGCTGTGGCGGATCGATCGCATCCGTCGGCGGGTCGTCCGAGAAGCCAGGCTCGGCGGCTACAGCGATCGGGCAATCCGGTCACAGCCGGCAGAACCGGAGGATGTGCTCGATCCTGCCGAGGACACCTTTATGCCTGAGCCCCTCCCTCGGGCGCCCGCTTCGGCGTCAGCTAGGATTGCCGCGCTCCGCTAAAGCTAGTTGGGCGAGCCTCTTGATCGGCATCTTTCGTGGGCTCCACTGTCCCTATTGCCGGCGCCAAATCGCCGCAATGGCGCAGCTGAGTACCGGCCGGGTGCAAAGGTCGGCATGTCACGGCAGCCATGGCAAATCCGCGCTTGCGCTCAGCGGCAATTGGTGAGCAGGTCAGTCCCCGCGGGAGGGTTGATAGCCTCCATAGGCGAATCGGCGCAGATCGCCTCCCTATCCCATCGATTCCCAGCGAGAGAGGTCGCCCGTGAGCAGACGAGCATTGATCTTCGTTCAGAGCCGCGACCCCGAGGGCGAAACCTATATCGGCGCGAAAAATGTCGATCCGGCGCCTCGGATGGGCACCCATGTGAGCTTCATGCATGAGGGCGCCATGCAGAGGGCCCGCGTTTCCGAGATCCGCCCCGCGAATTGGACGATCAACTCCGAGACTGTCCCGACCCTGCGAGTGATGCGGGACTAGAGCGGGTTCCGCGCTGGCGGACCGCTCAATCAAGAAGCCGGGAGCCCAAATGCAGGTCTTCGTCCGCGACAATGATATAAATTCGGCCCTCCGCGTGCTCAAGCGGAAGATGCAGCGCGAGGGAATGTTCCGCGAGCTGCGCCGCCGCCGCTCCTATGAGAAGCCGTCAGAGCGGCGCAACCGCGAGCAGGCCGAGGGGCTGCGCCGCCGGCGCAAGGCAATGCGCAAGCGGATGCTCCGGGAAGGGTACTGACGGATCTCCGTTCCGATCAGGAGCGAGGCACTTCCGCCGGCGGGCGGGAGAGCCTGTCCAAATCGTCGAGCACGCTCGCGATGAGTTTTTGACGCCGTCGATCGCTCGCTGGCCAGGTTTCGGCGAACAGCATGATCAGATAGCGCGCCTTCTCTGCCGCCTCCAGCCAAGTGGCCGATGGTGCGGCGAGGAGGAAATGCTCGAACTCTTCCTGGTGACGGCGCAGCTCCGCCTGGTCCGCGGCGACCTTGCCACTGCGCCGGCGGATATCTGTGGCCCTTTGGGCTGCCATCCCGCGATGGTCATCGAGCGGGATCGGATCGTCCGCATCGTCAATCATGGGCCCATTACCATACCAGCTTGCCGTCCGGTGCCTGGTGTCCCGATTCCGAAATTCGTCGGCCCGAATCTCGTTTGCCTGCGGGACAAAACCCATCGGTCCCGCGCCCTCTCCAGCCAGATTTGGCGCATGGTCCGGCCTTGCTTCAGCCAGGGAATCCTGCCGGCAAGCCGTTCCACGATGCGCCGGCGCCGAGGGCCGTCGCTAGGCAATCTCGCTCTCCATGACCACGCGCACGACGCCGTCGGTGGCGGATTTGATCCGATATTGATGCATTCCGTGCTCGTCGGGGAGAACGCGCAGAATCTCGAAGTCTCCCTGTGAATTCCGGATATAGGGGCTCGGGATGAGCTTCACCTTCTGTCCGGGGCTGAATTTGTGCTCCGTCATCGTTTGGCTGCCTTTCCATACGATTTCAGTGGTGCGGCACGGCGTCGAGCGAGGCCGTCGCGCGCGGCGATCTCGGTAGCAAGCAAGAAAACGGGACTAGACATGTCGCGCGAATGGCGCGAATCACCGATGCCCTGCCGTGTATATGGTCATTCTCCACCAGTTCGGTAAGAGTCAGGGATCAGGTCGTCTACGAAGGGCACACGCCATGATCCCCGACCTCGAGGTCTACCGGGGCGCCAAGCTGGTGCTCGACCAGCATGGCGCGAACGGCGAACTCTGGTCATGTCCGGGCCTGATTGGTGGGTCGGATTGTGGGTCGCAGCGGGCAGGATCCCACTAAATACTTGGAAATCCTGTATAATCCTAGGTGAAATGGCGGAGGGGGAGGGATTCGAACCCCCGATGCCCTTGCGGGCATAACGGTTTTCGAGACCGCCCCGTTCAACCGCTCCGGCACCCCTCCGCGGGATCTGGCATGGCGGCGCATGAGCCGCCCGGGCAAAACGGGCCGGGACAGTAGCGAAGAGAGGCGCCCGCATCAAGGGTGACGGGCCGATTCTGGCCTGAATCCGATTGACAGCCGGAGAGCGGCGGCTATAGTCCGCGCCTTCCGGCGGGCGGCTTTCGCCAGCCCGCGATCCTTAATCATGCGCGTCAGGCCCATGTTCGCAGTGCTGAAAACCGGCGGCAAGCAATACAAGGTCGCCAAGAACGATGTCATCGAGATCGAGCGCCTGCCCGGCGAGGCCGGCCAGCAGGTCGTGTTCGACCAGGTCCTCATGCTGGGCGATGGCACCTCGGCCACGGCCGGGGCTCCGCTGATCGCCGGCGCCTCGGTGGCCGGCACGCTGCTCGAGCAGAGCCAGGCCGACAAGGTCGTCATCTTCAAGAAGCGCCGGCGCCACAACTACCGGCGCAAGCGCGGCCATCGCCAGCAGCTCTCGGTGGTGCGGATCGACGAGATCCTCACCGATGGCGCCAAGCCGGCGAAGGCCTAAGGAGCAGGATCCATGGCACATAAGAAGGCAGGCGGCAGTTCCCGCAACGGGCGCGACAGCGCCGGTCAGCGCCTGGGCGTGAAGCGCTTCGGCGGCCAGATCGTGCTGCCGGGTAACATCATCCTGCGCCAGCGCGGCACCAAGTTTCATCCCGGCTCCAACACCGGCATGGGCAAGGATCACACCATCTTCGCGACGGTCGGCGGCAAGGTCGCCTTCCACCGCACCACCGGCGGGCGCACCCTCGTCTCCGTGGAGCCGCAGAGCTAGCTGCACCCCCGCATCTCTCGTTTTCGATGAGGGGGAATGGCTCGCCATTCCCCCTCTTCGTTTTTGCGTCCTGCTTCAGAGCCCGGCATGAAGTTTCTCGATCAGGCGAAGATCTATGTGGCGAGCGGCCATGGCGGCGCCGGAGCCGTCTCCTTTCGCCGCGAGAAGTTCATCGAGTTCGGCGGCCCGGATGGCGGGCATGGCGGGCGCGGCGGCGACATCATCCTGGAGGCCGTGCCCAATCTGAACACGCTCATCGACTACCGGTACCAGCAGCATTTCCGCGCCGGCCGCGGCCATCACGGCATGGGCAAGGACCGGAGCGGTGGCGCCGGCAAGACGCTCGTCCTCAAGGTGCCGGCGGGAACCCAGGTGCTGGACGAGGATCGCGAGACGCTGCTCTACGACCTCACTTTGCCGGGCGAGCAGGTGGTGCTCTGCCGGGGCGGCGATGGCGGCTTCGGCAACGCCCATTTCAAGTCCTCCACCAACCGCGCGCCGCGCAACTACGGTCCCGGCTTTCCCGGAGAGGAGCGCTGGGTGTGGCTGCGCCTGAAGCTGATCGCCGATGCCGGGCTGATCGGACTGCCCAATGCCGGCAAATCGACCTTGCTGGCCGCCGTCAGCCGGGCCAGGCCCAAGATCGCCGACTATCCCTTCACCACCCTCACCCCCCAGCTCGGCGTGGTGCGCCGGGGAAATCGCGAGTTCGTGCTGGCTGATATCCCCGGCCTCATCGAGGGCGCCCATGAAGGTGCCGGCCTTGGCGACCGCTTCCTCGGCCATGTGGAGCGCTGCGGCGTGCTGCTCCATCTCGTCGACGGCACGGCGGAGAAGCTGGGGGAAGCCTATCGCACCATCCGCGCCGAGCTCGCCGCCTACAGCCCCGCTCTCGCTGCGAAGCCCGAGATCGTCTGCCTCAACAAGATCGACGCGCTCACGCCCGAGGAGGTGGAGCGCAAGGCACGCGCGCTGGCCCGCGCCGTCAAGGCCGGCGGCCATGCCGGCCGGATCCATCGCCTCTCCGGCGTCAGCGGCAAGGGCGTCGATCAGCTCATCGAGGCCGCCTTCGCGGCCATCGAGGCCCATCGTGCGGCGAGTCCCGTGGCCACCGAGAAAAGCGAGGCGGCCTCATGAGCCCGCGCGCAGCGAACGGCCTCGACGGAGCCCAGCGGGTGGTGATCAAGATCGGCTCCGCCCTGCTGGTCGAAGAGTCGAGCGGGGGTATCCGGCGGCGCTGGCTCGAGGCGCTCGCCGATGACGTGGCGGCGCTGCGGGCCGAGGGCCGGGAGGTGATCCTGGTCTCCTCCGGCGCCATTGCCGTGGGGCGGCGTCATCTCGGGCTCGCCGCCGGCAGCCTTCGCCTTGAGGAGAAGCAGGCCGCCGCCGCCACGGGCCAGATCCGCCTCGCCCATGCCTATCAGGAAGCGCTTGCCCGCCACGGGATCACCGTGGCCCAGATCCTCCTCACCCTGGAGGATACGGAGGACCGCCGGCGCCATCTCAACGCAAGAGCGACGCTCGCGACCTTGCTGAAGCTCGAAGCCGTGCCGGTCATCAACGAAAACGACACGGTCGCCACCACGGAGATCCGCTTCGGCGACAATGACCGGCTTGCCGCCCGGGTTGCCGCCATGATCGCCGCCGATGCGCTGGTGCTGCTCTCCGATATCGACGGACTCTACACCGCTGATCCGAAGCTCGATGGTGGGGCCGCCCATATTCCGGAGATCGCCGAGCTCACGCCGGAGGTCGAGGCCATGGCCGGTGAGGCGCTGCCCGGCTATAGCTCGGGCGGCATGGTGACGAAGCTGGCCGCGGCCCGTATTGCCGTCGGTGCCGGCTGCCGCATGGCGATCGCCGATGGCCGGCGGCTCAATCCGCTCACCGCCATCACCGAGGGTGCGCGTTGCAGCTGGTTTCTGCCTGCAGGATCGCCGCGGAGTGCGCGCAAGAAATGGATCGCCGGCGCCCTCAAGCCCGTGGGCAGCCTGATCGTGGATGACGGGGCGCTGAAGGCGTTGGCGGACGGCAAGAGCCTGCTGCCGGCGGGCGTCGTCGCTGTTGAGGGAAGCTTCGATCGCGGCGATGCGGTGTGCGTTCTCGACCGCGCCGGCCGCGAGATAGCCCGGGGCCTCTCCGCCTATTCGGCGAGCGATGCCCAGCGGATCATGGGACATAAGAGCCGTGAAATCGAAGCCCTGCTCGGCTATCGTGGCCGCGACGAGATGATCCATCGCGACGATCTGGTGGTTGAGCGATGAACGCGCCGGATAGCACGGATTCGGAGATCGAGCAGGCGGTCGGCCGGATCGGCGAACGGGCCAAGGCCGCCGCCGCGGCATTGGCGCGCAGCACGGCCCAGCAGCGGACCCGCGCGCTCGAGGCGGCGGCCGCTGCCATTCGTAGGGCAAGCCCGGATCTCGTCGAAGCTAATCGCGCCGATATGGCCGCTGCGGAGAAGCAGAGCCTCTCCGCCGCCATGCTCGATCGCCTGCGCCTCGATACCGGCCGCATCGAGAGCATGGCCGCGGGCGTGGCCGCCGTTGCAGCGCTGCCCGACCCGGTCGGCCGGACGCTCTACGAAACCACGCGGCCCAATGGCCTGCAGATCGCGCGGGTCAGCGTGCCCCTGGGTGTGATCGGCATCATCTATGAATCCCGCCCCAATGTGACCGCCGATGCCGGGACCCTCTGCCTGCGCGCCGGCAATGCGGCGATCCTGCGGGGCGGCTCCGAGAGCCGGCACTCCTCGGCGGCGATCCTCGCCTGCCTGCGCGCGGCACTGGGCGAGGCGGGCTTGCCGGAGGACGCCATCCAGGGCCTGCCCACCACCGACCGGCGCGCGGTGGGCGCGCTACTGCGGCTTTCCGACTGTGTCGACATCATCGTGCCCCGGGGCGGACGCGGGTTGATCGAGCGGGTGCAGCAGGAAAGCCGCATCCCCGTCCTCGCCCATCTCGACGGCCTCTGCCACACCTATGTCGATGCCGGCGCCGATGCCGCCAAGGCGCGGAGCATCGTGCTGAACGCCAAGATGCGGCGCACCGGCGTTTGCGGCGCCACAGAAACCCTGCTGATCGACCGCGGCATCGCGGCCGCCCAGCTTCCGGGGATCGTCGATGATCTCCGGACCGCCGGCTGCGAGCTGCGCGGCGATTCCGCGGCGCGCGCCATCGATTCCCGCATCGGGCCGGCAAACGACGCCGATTGGGACACGGAATATCTCGACGCGATCCTCGCTATCGCCGTTGTCGACGGGATGGAGGGGGCGCTGCGGCATATTGCCCGCCATGGTTCGCGCCACACCGAAGCGATCATCACCGAGGACAAGGAGGCGGCCGAGCGCTTCCTGGCCGGGGTCGATGCGGCGATCGTGCTGGTGAATGCCTCGACCCAGTTCGCCGATGGCGGCGAGTTCGGCATGGGTGCGGAGATCGGTATCGCCACCGGCAAGCTCCACGCCCGCGGCCCCGTCGGCGCCGAGCAGCTCACCAGCTACAAATACGTCGTCCGGGGCGAGGGCCAGGTCCGGCCCTGAGCTACTGCGACAGCAGCGCGCCCTGGGAGATCTTGCCGAGCTCGCTGAGATGC
>DATBBO010000644.1:0-7555 GCA_036270995.1 Dongiaceae bacterium
TTCGGCACGAACATGCCGTCGGGACGGCCGTTCATGATCACGAGGGGATGGAGCGTGGCGGCTTCCATGAGGCTCGCCTCCGTCTGATTCCAGGCCTCGGTCAGGTCGCGCTCCGCGATCACCTTGGCGAAGTCCTTTCCCAGCTCGCGGAACAGAAGGGCATAGGCGTACATCTTGCCCTTGGCGTTGTAGAACACGTCGTCGGCGTGGAAGTCGATGAAGTCGCCCGAATGCTCCCGGATCTGCTGGTCCAGGATGGCGGAGACCGAGCCGATATCGGCGGCGAAGCGGTCGAGGGTCGCCAGCAGGTTGTCCGCGCGGCGCTCGAAGACGGCCTGGCCTGCGATCAGCTTCTGGTTGTAGGCGAGAAGCGCCTTGCGCGCCGCCCGGTACTGGCTCTCCGAGGAGGCGGTCGGCGCCCAGGAGGTCGAGAGATCGAAGATCCAGACATTGGGGGCGTATTTGAGCAGGCCGGCCGCCTTGTCGAGATCGGGATCGGCCTGGCTCGAGCCGCGGGTGCGGCCGATCTGGTCGGTCATCTCGACCGCGAAGCGTCCCAGAGCCTGGACGATGCCGGTCTGGTAGTTCGGCATGTTGTCGAGGATCGAGCCCGGCAGGAAGAAGGGGTCGTTGGCGGGCCAGCCATTCCTGTCCACCTCGCGCTCTATCAGGGCGGCGGCGATGGCGACGGCATTGCTGCCCCCGGCCGCGACGGGGCCCGCCTCGAAATTGGGGTCGTCGTCGATCTTGTTCACCCAGAGGGCGCCCAGGGGGTAATAGACCAGCAGCAGGACGACCAGGGCGATGAGGCCGATCCGCCAGTAGCGCCGGCGGGGCCG
Organism: Dongiaceae bacterium; assembly: GCA_036270995.1. GTDB lineage: Bacteria > Pseudomonadota > Alphaproteobacteria > Dongiales > Dongiaceae > DASXQK01. The sequence goes on from DATBBO010000644.1 coordinate 840, forward strand.
GCCGGGAAGCCCCGCCTGGGTTGCTCCGCGGCGCCAGCGCCATTGCCAGGGCCAGCGGCGCCGGGGCTTCGCCTCGCCCAGCAGGTCCTCGGTATCGCTCGGCATATCGCTCATCTCGTCCTCGGCGCCCAGGGCGGGCGCCCCGGCTCTAGGTGGGCCAAGGCAGCCGCCTTTGGCAAGTCCGGCGCCCGCGAGCTTGCCACCCCGGCGCCGCCCCGAAGCCTCAGCCCGGCCGGAGGAAGCCCACGATATCCTCGACCTCGGCCATGATCGGCTGGGTGATGACCCGGGCGCGCCGGGCCCCGTCGGCCAGAACCCCGTCGATCTCCGCCGGTTCCGCGAGCAGGCGCTTCATCTCGCTGCCGATCTTGCCCAGGGTCGCCACGGCGAGGTCCGTCAGCACGTTCTTGAAATGCGAGAACTCGCGGCCGGCGAACTCGGCCAGGACCTCGCCCACCGGCCGGTCGCTGAGGGCGGCATAGATCGAGAGCAGGTTGAAGGCTTCGGGTCGCGCCTCGAGCGCCGCGAGATCGAGACTGCCATCGGGGCGGAGCGCCTCGGGCCCCGGCAGGGGAGCGGGATCGGTCTTCGCCTTGCGGATCTTGAGGGCCACGGTATCGGCGTCGTCGGTCATGTTGATGCGGCTATAGTCGGAGGCGTCCGACTTGCTCATCTTCTTGCTGCCGTCGCGCAGGCTCATGACCCGGGTCGCCGCCCCGAAGATCAGCGGCTCCGGCAGGGGAAAGAAGTCCCGGCCGAAGTCTTTGTTGAACTTCTGGGCGATGTCGCGCGCCAGCTCCAGATGCTGCTTCTGATCCTCGCCCACCGGCACGTGGGTCGCCTTGTAGGCCAGGATGTCAGCGGCCATCAGTGTCGGATAGACATAGAGGCCGACCGAGGCGTTCTCGCGGTCCTTGCCCGCCTTCTCCTTGAACTGCGTCATGCGGTTCAGCCAGCCGATCCGCGCCACGCAGTTGAAGATCCAAGCGAGCTGGGCATGGGCGGGCACCTGGCTCTGGTTGAAGACGATGTGCTTGCGGGCGTCGATGCCGGCGGCGAGGAAGGCGGCCGTCACCTCCCGGGTCTGGCCGCGCAGCTCGGCCGGATCCTGCCACTGGGTGATGGCATGCTGGTCGACGATGCAGAAGATGCAGTCGTAGTCGCGCTGAAGGCGCACCCAGTTGCGGATGGCCCCCAGATAGTTGCCCAGGTGAAGATTGCCGGTCGGTTGCACGCCGGAGAAGATTCGCTGCATCGGGCCCGTTCCCTCAGCTATTGGCGGCGCTTTATGGCCGCTCGCCCCTTTTGGGTCAACAGGTGGTGGTGGAGGGGGCCGGCGGGGGGCCGGCCGGCCCGGGAAGCGGCTTGATTCGCGAAGCTTCTCAGCCAATATTGGGGGCGTCGAAACCTTTGGAGAACGAGGCTGCCATGGCGAACCCCCTCGACCGCCGCTACATGACCCAGGCGGGGGCTGCCGCCGCCGATATCGATGTCGGCCTGCGCGAGTACATGCTCAAGGTCTACAACTACATGACCGGCGGCCTGGTGCTGACCGGCGTGGTGGCCTATCTCGTCGCCAACAGCCCGGCCCTGCTGCGCGCCATCTACGGCACGCCGCTCCAGTGGGTGGTGATGCTCGCCCCCATCGGCTTCGCCATGCTGTTCGGCTTCCGCATCCAGGCGATGAAGGCGAGCACGGCCCAGCTGCTCTATTGGGCCTTCGCCGCCGTGATGGGGCTGTCACTCAGCTACATCTTCCTGGCCTTTACCGGCGCCTCCGTCGCCCGGGTGTTCTTCATCACCGCCGGCACCTTCGCGGGCATGAGCCTCTACGGCTACACGACCAAGCGTGATCTCGCGGCCATGGGCAGCTTCATGTTCATGGGGCTGATCGGCATCGTGCTGGCGAGCCTGGTGAACATCTTCATCGCCTCTAGCGCGCTGCAGTTCGCGATCTCGGTGATCGGCGTCATCGTCTTCACCGGGCTCACCGCCTGGGACACCCAGCGGATCAAGGAGATGTATGCCGCGGGCGATTCGGCCGAGATCGGCACCAAGAAGGCCATCATGGGCGCCTTCCAGCTCTATCTCGACTTCATCAACCTGTTCGTGATGCTGCTGCAGCTCATGGGCAACCGCCGCTGAGCATCCTCGCATGAGCTAGGCAACGCCCGGGCCTCGCCCGGGCGTTTTGCTTTGGGGAAGAGGCGCCCGGAGCGCCTTTCCTTCCCCGGGGCCGGCGGCTAACATCGCGCCGGCATGAACGCCCCGACCTCTCCCCGCGCCACCACCGAGGCCATCGACATCCGCTTCGAAGCGGTCTCCAAGCATTACGGCGAGGTCAGGGCGGTCGATCGGGTGAGCTTCACGATCACCCGCGGCTCCTTCCATTCCTTTCTCGGCCCTTCCGGCTGCGGCAAGACCACCTCGCTCCGGCTCATCGCCGGCTTCGAGCAGCCGACCGCGGGCGATGTCCAGATCGCCGGCGCCAGCATGGTCGGCGTTCCGGCCTATCGCCGGCCGGTGAACATGGTCTTCCAGCATTACGCGCTCTTTCCCCATCTCGACGTGGCGGGCAACGTCGCCTATGGGCTGCGTCAGCGCCGGCCGCGGCCCGACCGCCCGGCGCTCCAGCGCCAGGTCGAGGCGGCGCTCGAGCTGGTGCGCCTGCCGGGCTATGGCGGGCGGCGCATCTGGGAGCTCTCCGGCGGCCAGCAGCAGCGCGTCGCGCTCGCGCGCGCCCTCATCAACCGGCCGACGGTGCTGCTCCTGGACGAGCCGCTGGCGGCGCTTGACCGCAAGCTCCGCCGCGAGATGCAGATCGAGCTGCAGAACCTACAGCGCGAGGTCGGCATCACCTTCGTCCTGGTGACCCATGACCAGGAGGAGGCGCTCAGCATGAGCGACACCATCGGCATCATGCGCGACGGGCGGATCGAGCAGCTCGCCGCCCCGCGGGAACTCTATGACGCGCCGGCCAATCGCTATGTCGCCGATTTCGTCGGCGAATCGAACTTCTTCACCGGCGAGGTGATCGCGGCCGATGAGCGGGGGGCGGCGATCCGCACCACCGCCGGCATCGTCCTCCAGGCGCCCCTCAGCGCCCGGGGCAGCAGCCTCGCCGGCCGGCAGAGCGGCGTCATCGCCGTCAGGCCCGAGGCGATCACGCTGGGTCCCGCCGACGGGCTCGACTACCGCTTCTCGGGCCGGGTCCAGAACCGCATCTATCTCGGCGACCAGACGGAGTTCAGCATCCAGACCGCCGAGCTCGGCGACATCCTGGTGCGCGCTGCCAACAGCTCGGCGCCGGTCGCAGGCGGCCTTGCGCCCGGGGACGAGACCCTGCTGGGCTGGCGCCAGGCGAGCGGGCTGGCGCTGGTCGACGGCTGAGAGCCAATCATCACGAACGAGATCCACGGCAAGGGAAGGACGCCATGTATACGCTCCACTGGAACCAAGGCAGCGCCTCGCTGGTCGCCCATATGGCACTGGAGGAGGCGGGAGTGCCCTACAAGCTGAAGCTCGTCGACATGGACAAGGGCGATCACAAGACGCCGGAATATCTGAAGATCAATCCCAACGGCAAGGTGCCGGCCCTGGCTCTGGACGGGGGCGGTGTCATGTTCGAGACCAATGCCATCGCGATGTATCTCGGCGACCGCCATCCGCAGTCGGGGCTGGCCCCGGCCATCGCCGATCCAGCGCGCCCGCTCTACACGCAATGGCTGTTCCACCTGACCAATACGATCCAGCCGCTCTACCTTCTGTTCTATTACCCGGAGCGCCACACGACCAATCCCGGCCATGTGGAGGAGATCAAGGCGAAGGCCATGGAGCAGATCGGCGAGGCCTGGGACCGCATCGAGCGCAGCCTTGTCGCCAAGGGCCCCTATATGATCGGCGATCGCTTCAGCGCCGCAGACCTGCCGGTGGTGATGCTGAGCCATTGGCAGCAGGCCCAGCCGGAGATGCTGGGCAAGCGCCCGCATTTGCGCCGGCTGGTGGAGCTCGTCGCGGCGCGCCCGGCGGTGAAGCGGGTGCTGGTGCAGAACCAGCTCGCCGCCTGAGCTCGCCGGCGCAATCGGCTGCCACCGGAGGGATCGCGGCCGTTCTCGATTTCTGGTTCGAGGAGCGTTGCAGCGCGCTCTGGTTCGTCCGTGACGCAGCCTTCGACGATGAGATCCGCGTGGGCTTCGGAGATCTCACGGCTGCGGCCGCGTCCGGCAGGGCCTGTACGGACTGGGCCGTCTCGGCCGAGGGCGCGCTCGCACTCGTGATCCTGCTCGACCAGTTTCCACGCAACCTCCATCGCGGCTCGCCTCAAGCCTTCGCAGCCGACCCGCTCGCCCGCCGCATCGCCAAGGCGGCCATCGCCGCCGGCTTCGACCGGGCGACGCCCTGGGACCGGCGCAAGTTCTTCTATCTGCCCTTCGAGCATAGCGAGGATGCGGCGGACCAGGCGCTTTCGGTCGAACTCTTTGCCGCCTGGCTGGCGGAAAGCCCACCGGAGAGGCGCGCCGCTGCCGAGGATCAGTTCGAGTATGTGCTGCGCCACCAGGAGATCATCGAACGCTTCGGCCGCTTTCCCCATCGCAATGTCGCGCTCGGCCGGGTGACGACGCCCGGGGAGGCGATCTTCCTTCAGGAGCCGCGCTCCTCCTTTTGAGCCTCTGAGGCATAAGGACCGAGAGCCTCGATCAGCGGCCCCAGATGCTTCTGGTAGCGCCGCCAGCGCCCGAGGCCGCGCGTGAAGATCGGCTCGCGGACCTGGCTGAGGCTGGCCGTGCCGACGGCCCGCCGGGTCTCATGAAAGGTGAGGCAAGCGTCGTTCCAGGGCAGGCCGCAGGCGGCCAGCAGCCGGCGAATCTCGGCCTCCGGCTCGGCCACGAGCCGCTCATAGACCACCTCGAGGATGCGGCCGGGCAGCAGGTGGTTCCAATGCTCCATCACCTGGCGGTAGAGACGGTAGTGCCGGCCCAGAAGCGTCAGGTCGTAGGTCGTCTCATAGCCCGAGGTGAAGGGCCGCCAGTAGCAGGAGAGGCAGGTGTCGAGAGGATCGCGAACGGAATGGATGATCACGGCCTGGGGCAGGCAGAGATGAATCATCCCGATATAGAGATAGTTGATGGGCATCTTGTCGGTGATGTGCTGCGCGCGCTGGCTATGGCTGCGCAGCGCCTTCACGTAGCTCGCGCCAAGCTCGCGGAAATAGCGGTTGGCGGGGCGCGGCGGCGGGCTGAAGCGCGGCATTGCCTGCGCCAGATTATCCGGGCTCTGCCGCAGATAGCCCTCATAGGGCCAGCGCATCTCGACCAGGGTCTTCTCTGCCGCGTCGAGTTCGCCGCCACCGTGGATCTGGGGATGGCTCGCCAGAATCTGCTCGATGAGCGTGCTGCCCGAGCGCGGCATGCCGAGGATGAAGATCGGCAGGCTGGAGGGATGGCCGAGCCCGGCATGCTGTGCCAGGAAAGCCTCGTTGAATACGAGCTGGGCGAAGGAGCTCCGATGGGCGAGGTCGTCCAGCGCCTTGAGCGGCGCCATGCGCCGTGGTGCCGGACCCTGGCCCAAAGCCGCGGCGGCCGGCGCGCGCCCGTCGTTGCGGGTGAGCGCCTGATGCGTAAGGTCGTTGCTGCGCTTCAGATGGAGGAAGGCATTGTCAGCATCGTCCTCGGCGTCGAGGATCTCAGCCAGCGCCAGGCCGGCCGGAATCGTCGCACCGGTGCTGCCCCGGGCGGCGGTCTCGAGCCGCGCCCTTTCCTCAGCGGTGAGCGCGGTGCGATCGTGGCGCGCGAGCTGATAAAGGGCCCCGGCATCGCCGGGATCGAGGGCCAGCAGACGGCGAAGCGCCGCGGTCGCCTCGGCTTTGCGGCCCAGGCTCTGAAGCTGCTGGGAGAGCTCGCGCAGGGCCGGGCGTAGATCGGGCTTCAGAGCGAGGGCCGCGGTAAGGGCGTCCGCCGCTGCCTCGGTACGGCCGAGCCGCCCTCGAGCGAGGCCGAGAAAATAGAGGGGCTCGGGTGCGGCGGGTGCGAGCGCGGCCGCGCGCTCGAGCAGGCTGGCCGCGGCCTCGAGATTGCCGCTCTCCAATTCGATGACGCCGAGGATGTTGACCGCCGCCGCATGACGCGGCGCCAGGCGGAGTGCCTGCTGCACCGTCTGGCGCGCCTCGGGCAGGCGATGGGCCTGCAGCAGCTTCTCAGCATCGGCGCAACAGGCCTGGACCAGCGCGAGCTTGCCCGGATCGATGGCGGGGATGGCCGCGCGCGTCACGCGCCGGGCGGGGCGTAGGGACCGAGAGCCTCGAGCAGCGGCCCCAGATGCTTCTCATAGCGCCGCCAGCGCTGCACCGCGCCCTTGAAGATCGGCTGACGGACCTGGCTGGAGCTGGCCGTGGTCACCGGCCGCTGATTCTCGTAGAAGCGCAGACAGGCATCGTTCCAGGGCAGGCCGCAGATGGCGACGAGCCGCCGGATCTCGCTTTCCGGATCGGCCACCAGCTTCTCATAGACCACGTCGATCACGCGCCCCGGCAGGACACGTTGCCAATGCTCCATGAGCCGGCGATAGAGGACATAGGTCTTGCCGATGAGGGTCAGGTCATAGGTCGTTTCGTGGCCGGTGGCGAAGATCTGCCGGTAGCAGCCGAGGCAGGTATCCACGGGATCGCGAACGGAATGGAGGATCACGGCATTGGGCAGGCAGAGATGGATCATCCCGAT
>DATBBO010000645.1:0-2925 GCA_036270995.1 Dongiaceae bacterium
ATCGCCGATGGCGAAGATCCGCTCGTCACGGGTCAATTGCAGCGTGTCATGGACCATCAGCTGATTGATACGGTTGGTGTCGAGCCCGTCGAGCCCGGCCAGAACATCTGCCGCCTTCACGCCTGCCGCCCAAACCTTGATCTCCGCCGGCAGGAAGCGGCCGCTGCGGGTCGTGATCCCGGTCGCGCTCACGCTCGCGACACTCTCACCGGTGTAGAGACGAATGCCGAGGCGCGTCAGCTCGGCCTCGGTTGCCTTGGAGAGACGCTCCGGCAGGTTGGGGAGGACGCGGGGCGCGGCCTCGACCAGGCTGATCTCCACATCGCGGGCGACGTCGATCCGGTCGAGCCCGTAATCGACCAGATGCCTCAGCGCCTTGTGCATCTCCGCCGAAAGCTCGACGCCGGTGGCGCCGGCGCCCACGATGGCGATGTGCAGCACCTTGCCGGCGGTGCGGTAGGGGCGGAGCTGGATTTGGAGGCAGAGGCTCAGGAGCCTCTGCTGGAAGCGATCGGCCTGCTGATAGCTGTCGAGATAGAGGGAATGTTCGGCGACGCCGGGAATGCCGAAATCGTTGCTGGTGCTGCCGATGGCGATCACCAGCGTGTCATAGCCGATGCGCCGCCGCGGGATCGCCTCCTGCCCCTCGGGATCCTGGATCGGCGCGAGGAGCAGCTCGCGCCGCTCGCGGTCGAGGCCCTCCATGCGGCCCGGCTGGAACCGGAAATGATGGTCGCGGGCGTGGCCGAGATAGTTCACATCGTCGTTGTGGGGCCCCATAGTGCCCACGGCCACCTCGTGCAGCAGCGGCTTCCAGACATGGGTCAGCGCACTGTCGATGAGGGTCACCTGGGCCAGCCCCCGCCGGCCGAGCCGGTCGCCGAGCTTGGTCGCCAGCACGAGACCGCCCGCGCCGCCACCGACGATGACGATCTGGTGGGGATGATCGGCCAAAGCTTCCTCCAGCGACTCCTTGCGAGGCGAAGTATCGACCGGTCGGCGGGCCTGCGCTACGGCGCCGGCGATTTTGCCTGCAGCTTGACCGCGATGGCGCGGGGATCCTCCGGGCGCTCGACCACGACCTTCGCATCCAGATCCGGGCGGCGGCTGGTGTAAAGGGGCAGCACGTCGCGCGTGGTGAGCAGCCAGGCCGGCGGCTTCATCTTGGCGAAGTCGTGGATCGACAGGGCCTCGATGGGCTGCTCGACATAGAAGAGGCGCGTTGGGTCGCAGGGCGGGGCGCAATAGACCGGCGCCGGATCGGCGCGGATCGCCCGCGTGATGTAGCCCGCGGTGTCGCGGGAGAGGCCGAACTGATCGGCCAGCAGTGGTACGGCGATGCTGGCTAGGATCAGCTGATAGAGCGCAAGGAACCCGAGCATGCCGGCGGCGAGATGCGCGAGCCAATGGCGCCGGCGCCAGAGCTCCTGCAGGATGAAAGCGGTGAGCACGCAGACGGCGGGGGTCAATGGCATGGCGTAGCGCGAGCCCGTGCCGGGCCAGACCAGCAGCAACGCCATGCCCGTGCAGAGGTAGCAGAGCAGCGGGAAGACCACCGGCAGCGACAGCAGCGGGATGCCCTGGCGCCAACGCCGCTTCGCCAGGAATGGCAGCAGCAGCGTCATCGGCAGCCATTCCAGCGCCAGCTGGATGACGAAGCGGGCACGCTCTTCGAGGTAGCTCGCCGAGGCGTCCTCCCCGTTCATGCGCATATAGCGCAGCCAGTTGTACTCGTCGCCTGGCCGATAGACCGCCGCGGCCCAGCCGATATTGGCGAGTGCCGGCAGGGCGCCAGCGAGGATGATCCCCCAGAGCTCGCTCCAGCGCCGGCGCAAGAGGATATAGACGCCGATGCCGAGCACGAAGAAGCCGGCCGGCTGCGGGCCCTTGGCGAGTGAGAGCAAGGCGGTGAGAAGCGCCGCGGCGATCCAGCGCCAGACGCCGACGCGGCCCTTCTCCTCCCCGCCCCACCAGAGATAGAAGGCGGCGAAGGAGAGCGCGGTGACGAGCGTGTCGGGCTCCGCGATGGTCAGCTTCTGCAGCAGCAACGGGCAGAAGAGATAGGCGCCGGCGGCGAAGAGCGAGGCGCCGAGGCTGGCATAGCGGCGGGTCAGGCGCTGGATCAGGAGGGCCGTCAGCAGTACCGAAAGCAGGATGGGCCAGCGCACCGACCATTCATTGACGCCGCCGGTCCAGGGCGCGATGGCGGCGGTGGCCCAGGGCAGAAGCGCCGGCTTTTCGGCCCAGCGCGTGCCATAGATCGCGGGCGCCAGCCAGTCGCCGCGCTCGGTGATGTCGCGGGCGATGGCCGCGTTGCGCCCCTCCTCATAGATGAAGGAGCGCATGGAGAGATTGGGGAGTGAGGCCAAGGCCCAGACGACGACGACCAGAAGCAGGGCCAGCAGGCCCTGGCGACCGAGACGCGGTGCCGCCGGCGTTTCCCAGGCAGCGGCGTAGAGATGCGACAGACGGCGGCGGAGATCGCTTGCGCTCAACAGCTCCGCCTCATGGCCGCCCGGTCCTCGATATCCACGGAAAATGCTTCGCCGAAGGGCCGGCGAAGGCGGCGGATGATAGTCGAAAGCGTCCTGGCGTCAATCGAGGGGCGGTCAGGCTCTCGCCAGATGCTCCTTCAGCAGCGCGTTCACCCGGGCCGCGGCTTCCATCTGGACCATATGGCCGGCGCCCTCGATCACCTCGGTCCTGGCGCCCTTCGCGTTGGCCGCGTGGGAAGCGGGAAGGATCTTGTCCTCCGCTCCCCAGATGACCAGCACCGGAATCCCGAGCCTGCCGAGCTCGCCGGCGAGCTGGGCTTGCTGGCGGCCATCCTTGAAAGCAGCTTCGGCGAGCGCGCCCAGCACCGCCTCCACCCCGTCGAGGCGTTTAAATTTCAGCAGATCCTCGACGAGCTGACGCGTCACCTTG